>URJC01000057.1 GCA_900548135.1 uncultured Odoribacter sp.
ACACGGGATGCCGTGGCAATACAAAATGCCTGAAAAGAAGAAACTGAATTTTTACTATTGCTTCCTGTTACCCCTTGTCCCAATAAACGGAACATTTCCCGGAAATAACGGAATTGTACAAAACGGCTTTGAAAACTAAAATACAGTCCGGCTGCAATCAGGAAAATAATGAGTATATAAGTCCAGATCCAGTCGTTAATAACTACAATCCAATTATTTAAAATTTCTGACATGTGATTATATATAGTTAGGCAACTTCATCGTTTATTACGCAAAAAAAATAAAAATGGCTGAATTATTGCTGTTTAAATTTCTCTTTGTAACTTTGATGAACAAATGTTCAATTATGAAAACACACGATTTTATTCTTCAAAAAACGTTTGGTTTATTGCTACAGAAAGGATATGATGGGGTGTCAGTTTCGGATATCCAGCAAGTGACCGGGATGGCTCGTGGATTATTGTACCATTATTTTGGTAATCTGGACCGGCTTTTTGAAGAAGTTGTGGAGACCTGGTACAGGACCTGGATGGTATATGACAGGGAAACATTGAAGGGGAAGTCTGTTGTAGAATTAATTACATTTATGGTTGAGCGATACCGCTGCATCGGACAAGATTTACAGGAATACCATGATAGAGTTATTTCTTTTTCTGATGTTGAGATTTTGTTTCGGGAGGCTGTTCGTCATCAAAGTAGTTTTGCTGAGTTGTATACAAAAGTACAGGAGGAACATTATATCATTTGGAAAACGGCTTTATTGAATAGCTTTAGCCGGGGGGAGTTACGCAGTGGGTTGAACCTGGAATCGGTGGCACGTCATTTTGTATTTATCCGGGACGGGATCGTATTTCATACGGGTGTTGGTTCTCTGAATGATCATATTTATCTCCTTGAAAAAGGATTGCGTGAGTATTTTGAAATTATCCGGCGGTGAAATAAAGTGTTAATATAAAGGATTATATGAAATCGGATACAGAGCATATACCAATGAAAGAGGTCATGGAGGCTATTGCCAGAGGAGATAAAAAAGCTTTTGAACAGCTTTTTAGAGAGTGGTATGTGCGTTTGTGTGTATATGCAGAGTCTATTGTTCATGACCGGGACATTGCGGAAGATTTGGTACAGAACATATTTTATATTTTGTGGGAGAAACGGGATGTTGTGAATATTCGGGAATCCATCAAGTCTTATTTGTATCGTTCTACTTATAATTCAGCTTTGAACACATTGAAACATGAGAAGGTTAAGTTGGCTTTTCTGGAATTTATTCGCAAGCATGAGAAAGAGGGAGAAAATAATATCGAATATTTTTTTGAAAAGGAAGCGAAAGAAACCGTATTAAAAGAAATAAACCGGGCTATTGAGACTTTGCCGGAGCAATGCCGGGAGATTTTTTTATTAAGTCGGTTTTCCGGTAAAAAGAGCATAGAGATTGCTTCTGATTTGGGCCTGTCTGTCCGTACTGTAGAAGCTCAGTTGTATAAAGCCATGAAACGTTTACGTGAAGAATTGGCACATTTACGTCATAGTGAAATCCTTTTCCTGATCCTTTTTGGAAAGTAAAGCAAATATAGGCCAGCTTTCCTTTTGGGGTATCTGTTCTGATTTTTTGCTAAAAAATGTAAGTAATTTCAAAAAATGAGTTGTCTTAGATACAAATTTATGTATTTATGGACAATTTTAATTCTTTAGATCATACAATTCAACATCTGATTATTACTTATTTGGAAGGATCATGTTCTGACAGGGAAATCGTGAAATTGCAGTATTGGCTGTCCCTGTCGGAAGAGAACTTAGTTTTATTTAAAAGATTTCGTGAAGCCTGGTTATTGGCCGGGGAGACGGAGCGTTATCCGCTTGAAGAGGCCTGGAAGAAATTGGATCTCGGATTAGAACATAGGTTAAAAATCCGCCGGAGAAACCTAAAGATTCGTTGGATGGGATATGCAGCAGCTATAATGGTACTTTTTTCTGTCGGTTACTATTATTGGGGTGATTTATTTCCTGGCATGTCTGAAAAAGGAATAGGTACAGAGGGATATATAGTCCCGGGGAGTAAAAAAGCGGTTTTGGTATTGGGTTCGAATGACCGGATAGCACTGGATCAGGTCAGGGAGGATTCTGTTCTGAGCCGGCAAACAAACATCAGAAAAGAAGGAAATACTTTAGTATATGAAAAAATTTGCGGAGGGGATACAGCAGAAAATAATTGTTTAATTACGCCTCGGGGCGGGGAGTATACTGTTGTTTTATCTGATGGGACCAAAGTATGGTTGAATGCAGAATCAGAATTGAAGTACCCCGTACAATTTTCAGAAAATGAGCGGAAAGTATATTTGAAAGGGGAAGCTTATTTCACAGTGACAAAACAGGAAGGTGTTCCTTTTATTGTTTGTTCAGGCAATACAGAGGTGACCGTTTGGGGAACAGAATTTAATGTCCGGAATTATGCGGATGGGAAGATTGCGGCAACTTTAGTTAAAGGATGTGTTGTGGTAGGGTGCGGGCAAGAAATGTGCCGGTTACAGCCTGGACAGCAGGCTGTTGTCAATATTCATGGAATACAAGTCAGGGAAGTGGAGACTGCTTTATATACAGCCTGGAAGGACGGTTATTTTATTTTCAGGGAACAGCCTTTGGAGTGTATTTTAAAGGAATTGGCCCGTTGGTATGATTTCACCTATTTCTATCAGAATGAAAAATTGGAAAAATGTCGGTTAACAGCAAAGCTTCGGAAATTTGACCGGGTGGAAGAGGTATTGGAAGTGTTGAAAGGTGTCGGGACTTTTAAGTTTGTTATTAAAGGGAAAACAGTGACCGTGGTGTCAGAATAAAATAGAGGGAACACTCATTTGGCCGTGTGGGTTCCCTCTGTAATAATTGAAAATCAATTACTAACTAATCTTCAAATGTATGAAAAAAAAGCTTAAGGGTATGTGTTATCCAAGAGAAAAAGTAAGAAAGTTGTTTTTTATGGTAAAACTTTCTTTTATGCTGACTTTTTTTTGCCTGCAGATACAGGCAAATGGTTTTTCTCAGCACACTCGTTTGAGTATCCGGATGGAGCATGTGAGTGTGAAACAATTGTTTATAGAAATAGAAAAGTTGACAGACTGGGCATTTGTATACAATACAAGTGATGTGGAACAATTGGGAATGGTAACTGTTGATTTTGTCAATGCAGAGATTGAAAAAGTGCTGGATTATTGTCTGAAAGGAAAAGGATTGACTTATCAGTTTGTAAATGATCACATTGTTATTCGTAAAGATACCGTTATACAGCCTCAGGGACAACAACGGATTATTTCCGGAAAAGTGATAGATAAAGTCAGTAGAGGTCCGTTGCCTGGGGCTACAGTGAAAATCAAAGGGACAAGTATCGGGACTGCGACGGATATTGAGGGGAAATTCAAGATTACGTTGGGAACTGAGGCTGGGATATTGGTTGTTTCCTTTATTGGGTATGAAAGTGTTGAAGTAATTCCTGGTAAGCAGGAAAATATAGAGGTTGCTTTAACCCCGGAAGTCACCGAGATGGCAGAGGTAATTGTAACAGGAATTGCCGAGAGAAAAGCTGCTACCTATACCGGAGCCGTCACCACTTTTAAAGCTGAGGATCTGGCACGTATCGGGAATCAGAATATTTTGCAGGTTTTAAGGGGAATAGATCCCGGTTTCCAGGTCTTAGAGAATAATGATTATGGTTCAGATCCGAATAAAATGCCGGAAATTCAAATGCGTGGGGCTTCCAGCTTTACAGACATGAAAGACCGTTATCAGACGAATCCTAACCAGCCTTTATTTATTGTGGATGGTTTCGAACAGTCTATACAGCGTGTTTTTGATATGGACATGAACCGGATTGCCTCTGTGACTTTGTTAAAAGATGCTACTGCGAAAGCTTTGTATGGTTCAAAGGGGGCCAATGGGGTGGTGGTGATAGAAACCAAAAAACCGGAAGCCGGAAAATTGAAACTCAGCTATACCGGAAATCTGAATTATCCAGTTATAACTTGTGTAATGCCGCTGAAAAACTGGATGTTGAATTCCGGGCCAATAAATTCACTTCTCTCAGTGGGCATCAGGGTGAACAGTTGTTATTAGATCAGAAATATAATTTTTATCTGGAAGAATTGGCCAAAGGAGTGGATACCTATTGGTTGTCAGTTCCTTTGCGAACAGGAGTCGGGCATAAACATTCCTTGAATATAGAAGGCGGAGATGAATTTGTCCGGTATAATATTGATTTCTCATATAATGATATACAGGGAGTGATGAAGGGGTCAGGCCGGCGGGTATTGGAGGGGGGATTTATGCTTTCTTACCGGTATAAAAATTTACTTTTCAGGGAACAGTTCTATGTGACAGACAGTAAATCCAAAGAATCCCCCTATGGTACATTTTCCGAGTATGCCCGGTTGAATCCTTATTGGAGGAAATATGATGCTCATGGGAATATTGTGGAGATATTGGGAAATTATGAGATTGCAAATATGCAAGGGGAAAAACCCATCTATAATCCTTTATTGAATACGGCTCTTAATACGAAGAATGAAAATGGATATACTAATTTCACCAATAACTTTTACATAGAATGGATGGTTTTGAGTGGTTTGAAAGCAACCGGCCGGATAAGCTTTACCAGTCAAAAGAGTGAAAAAGAAATTTTTTATCCCCGTGATCACACGATGTTCCGGCAGCAAACTTCGGATGAGGAATTTTTCAAAAGAGGATTGTATACTATGGGACATGGAAAACAATTCAATTACACCACTGATATTGCTTTGAGTTATAACAAAGTTTTTGCTGAGAGACATTTACTTTTGGCTAATGCCCAATGGAGTGCAGGGGAGTCTAAAAGTTCGTCTGTTGATTTTTCTGCCCAGGGATTTTCAAACGATAAGATGGATTATATTACTCACGCAATGCAGTATGAGGAAGGTCAGAAGCCTTCCGGTAGTGAATCACATTCCCGGGAGACCAGTGTATTATTGTCTGTCAACTATTCCTGGGATGAACGTTTTTTGTTGGATGCGACCTATCGGGCTAATGCTTCTTCTCTGTTTGGAGCAGATAATCAATGGGGGCATTTTTGGTCAGCTGGTATCGGCTGGAATCTCCATCATGAGAAATTTATGCAGGCATTGAAAGTGGTGAATCTGTTTAAATTAAGGGGATCGACAGGATATACGGGTTCGCAGAATTTTAACGCTTATCAGGCTGTGGCAACTTACAGGTATTACGAAGATGTGGTATATGACAACATTGTAGGGGCTTATTTGCTGGGTTTACCGAATCCGGAACTACAATGGCAGAAAACACAGGATAATAATATTGGGGTTGATCTGACTCTGTTTGACCGTTTGGATCTGACTTTTGATTATTATATCAAAAATACCCGTAATTTACTGACGCCGGTCTCAACACCTCCTTCTGTCGGATTTAATTCCTATACAGAAAATCTGGGTAAATCCCAAAACAAGGGAATAGAAGTCAGATTGAATTACAGGATATTGAAAGATATGCGTAAAGACTTGTTTTTAAGTGTTTTTGCTACGGGTATGCACAACAAGAATAAGATTAAGGAAATATCCGATGCACTGGACTACATTAATAAAGAACGCGATGATCAAAAGTCCGAAAGTAATTATGATCATGAAAAAGACAAACAGGGAACCACTAAACCTTCTGTACGTTATAGGGTCGGACAGTCAATGGATGCGATCTGGGCCGTTCGTTCTTTGGGAATTGACCCGGGGAGCGGGGACGAGATTCTGCTGACGAAAGACGGACAGAAAACATATGTTTGGAATGCTGATGATCAGGTGGTTTGCGGAGATAAATTGCCTAAACTGAGCGGTACTTTCGGTTTTAACTTTGAATATCGTGGTTTTGGGGTGAATACATCATTTTTTTACCGTTGGGCGGGCAGATGTACAATCAGACATTAGTGGATAAAGTCGAGAATGCGGATATTCAATATAATGTAGACCGGAGAATTTACACTGACAGATGGTCTGAAGCCGGACAGGCTGCGAAATTTAAACAGATCACCGATCCGAATTATTTCACCCGGCCAACTTCCCGGTTTGTAGAGGATTTGAGTGAGTTGCAAATGACTTCTTTGAATATCAGTTATGATTTCCGGCATCATAAATTTGTAGCAGACAGTGGATTGGAACAGTTGAAACTGATGTTCTATATGAACGATGTATTCCGGACTTCGACAGTTAAGACCGAAAGGGGAATTGATTATCCGTTTGCCCGTTCATTTTCTCTTTCTGTACAGGTTACTTTTTAATAATAAGTCAATGAATTTATTCAATATTTCGGTAAATGCTTTCTAAGCAAATTGAGATGTATAACTATTTGAGCAGTTACTTATAATATAATTCAGATATGAAAAAATGGAATTACTATAAATGGATTACCGGAGCCTTCGCTATTCTGATATTGATGGGTTGTCAGGATTGGTTGGATGTGCGGCCGAAAACTGAAATAGAGTCGAAGGATCTTTTTGAGTCCGAATCAGGATTTAAAGAAGCTTTAGCCGGGGTTTATTCGAACATGACTTCACAACAACTTTACGGACGTGACCTGACGTTTGGGATCATCGATGCTTTAGGCCAATATTGGGATATCAAGTCTACTGCAAATGAGTTTTTTTATTTCACAGTCTATAATTATCAGGAGAAGGCCGTTCAGGTACGTATTGATACCATTTGGGCCAGTATGTATAATGTGATTGCTAATATCAACAATATTCTGGAGCATATCGATGCGAAAAGAGGTATTTTCTACAAGGATAATTACAGTATAATCAAAGGAGAAGCTTTGGCTCTTCGGGCATATGTCCATTTTGATTTATTGCGGATGTTTGCTCCTGCCGACTTTTCCGGGGTAGATAAGGTTTTACCCTATGTGAAAGAATTTTCAAAACAGGTAGTGGCTTATTCTACTCCGAAGGAATTTGTAGATCTGGTGGTCGCTGATTTGACTGCAGCTGCACAATTGTTGAAAACCGATCCTTTGGTGACTGGGGAAGAAATTACGACTGATGAAGACAAGGGGTATTTGATTAACAGGCAATTTCATATGAATTATTATGCAGTGCAAGGTTTGCTGGCCAGGGTACAATTGTATGCAGGCCGGAATATGGAAGCTCGAACGGCGGCCTGGGAGGTGGTAGAGGCCCATGAACAGAACGGGCTTTTCCCATGGATCAAACGGGATGATATTACGGTGTCTGAGAAAGCTTTGCGTGACAGAACCTTTTCATCTGAATTGTTGTTTGCATTGAATATCCGGAAATTAGTAGATTATATAAAACCTTATTTCCGGGAAAGTTCCGGGAACCTTGCTACCCGTAGGGACATCAGTACGATGTATGAGGGTATGGCTGATTATCGTAAAGATTATTTATTTGAGACTTCCGGGTCTCAGGCTGATGTATGTGCTAAATTGTGGCAGGAAGAAGCAGTAAACGGGAAAACACCCAAAAGAGACCGGATGCCGATGATCCGTTTGAGTGAGATGTATTACATTCTGGCGGAGTGTGACAAAGCTGATGTTGGAAAGGCTGTAGGGTATCTGAACTCGGTCCGGCAAAACCGGGGTATTCCGGTTGACTTGCAGGAAGAACATCTTTCTTCTGATGATGTGCAAAATGAGATATTGAAAGAATATCAGAAAGAATTTATTTGTGAAGGTCAATTGTGGTTTTACCACAAAAGAAGACACGATGCAGCGATAGCGAATGTCAAGGCTGATTATGTATTTCCGGTTCCTGTTGCTGAAGAGGATTATGGAAATAGGAATCAAAAATAAAATTATGAAGGTTATGTTTATGGAAAAATTATATCGGAGAATGATTTTGCTGGTGGCAGGCTTGGGATGTCTGGCTTGCAGTGAACAGGAGACCCCTGTCTACGAAGGTTTGGATTATGTTAATTTGGAATCCAAACAGGTATCCTTATCATTTGATTTATTGCCGGTGGAAGACACTTTACTTACATTCAATGTGAAGGTAATGGGGTATCTGGCTGAAAATGAACGTGAAGTACAGGTAGTTGCAACAGAAGGTACGACAGCGCAGGAAGGTACTGATTTCAGGATGGAAAAATGTACTATTCCGGCGAATGAAATTGCCGGGGAATTGAAATGCCGGGTGTTTAAACCAGTGGGTTTACAAGAGGGAGATAGCTTGATTATTAATTTGTTGTTAAAAGATTCTGAAGATCTGTTAGCTGGTATCAGGACGACAGCCAAGATTAAAATTGAGGCTGGCTTACCGAGTGTTTGGTCTGGCGATTGGTGGACTAACTACTGTCATGAATTGGTATATGGGACTTATCTGAAAGAAAAATTCCGTTTTTTGATCCGTATTCTGAAATCTGTAGAAAAGGTGAATACTGTTGGGATGGATATCGGGGCAAGAAGTGATTGGCAACTTTATTTCTACACCGAATTGACAAAGTTTGAGAAAGATAATGGTCCGTTAATCGATGAAGAAACCGGGGAACGGGTCACTTTCCCAGGTACTTTTTAAATAAGGTTTTATTTTAAAATAGCGGAAATATGAAAAAGATTATTACGATAGGATTTCTTTGTTGGGGAATAATAACACTGCTATGGGGGTGTTATGACGATAAGGGAAATTATGATTACCATGATTTGCCGTTTTTGGAGATAGATACTGTGGGAATAAAAAATGAGCGTAGTCAGGAACAGATGAGTGTCTTGAAAATAGAACCCGATATCCGTTATGACGGGTCCAAAGAGGATTTAATTTATCTCTGGGTGATGTATCCGAAAAATGAAGTATACAATGAGGATAAGGGTAAATATCCTGAAGCAATAAAATTGTCCGAACAACCTGTCCTGGAATATGTGCTGGACGTACCGGCTAATAAGTATGTGGTTCGGCTGACGGTTACGGATAAGATTAATAAAACCAGTTCGTTCATGACATTTCAGGTAGAAGTACTGAGTGCATTCAGTAAAGGATTGATGGTATTGGCAGAAAAGGAGGGGGCTTTCGATGTGGATTTGGTCCGTTCATTGCGGCTTGAACCTACTTTAGAAGCAGATAAGGAAGGAGTTATCAGGAATATTTATTCTGTTTGTAATCAGGAAAAATTGTATGCTGCAAAATCTTTATATCAAAAAAATAATAAAGTGTATATTTTCACTGAAGACGGAGGAGTCCGGTTGAATAATATCACTTTTGAGCAAGAAACAGATTACAATGATTTGTTTTTGATACCGGAAGCCATAGCTTCTCCTATGGCGCTGGAAACTTCTTTTAACAATATGTTTTATATAATCAATGGAAAAACGTTGCATAGTGTGTTCAGTACAGGCCGGTTTTCTACTCCTTTGCTGGGAGATTATGAGGCAGCGCCATTTTTGACAGAACGGAAACGGATCTCCGGAGTTGATGGGCCTAATCTGGTCATCTACGATACCAAACATCAGCGTTTTATGCAGTTACCACTGTTCGGAAAAAAACTGGGTGTATATGAAGCGATGGCCCCGGGAGCTCCTTTTGATCTGAATCAGATTGGAATGAAATTGATGCATATGGAGAATGGTTATAATGATTATTGTTATCATGTTTTTCTGGATGAAAAGACGGTAGCCTGGTATTTATATGTTATCAATCTGAATACAGTAGCCCAGGATCCGATCTTGAAAGTGTCCATGGCAGGATGTGCAGATATTTCGGAACATACTTTATATGCTTTTGGAACGCGGGGAGAAGTTTGTTATTATGCAACAGATAACAAAATTTATCTGTACGACTATAAAAACAGTAATACTGCCGGTACAGATGGAGGATATATTTTTGGTACGACGGAAAAGGTGGCCGTTATGAAAGTGTATAAAGATCCCGCTGATCAAGACCGGGATAGTAAGCTTTTGCTGGTTGCTACCAATGATGTGGAAACAGGAGAAGGGCGGGTGTATATCCTGGAAGTCAATGAGCATACCGGGATCGTCAATAAGTCGACAGTGAAAATGTCCGGTGGATTCGGAGTGATTAAAGATTTGTGTTTCAAACAAAGTTAAAGGTGAGGTTATGAAAGGGTTATTATTGAGCTTGGCTTTATTCTTTTTGAGTATTTCCGGTATAAATGCCCAAAACCGTTGTATCCGTTTTTTGGATGATGACTGGACGGTACTCCTGGAAAGAGCAAAAAAAAGTAGAAAATTGATCTTTGTGGATTGTTATACTTCCTGGTGTGGTCCTTGCAAAACTTTGGCAAAAGACATTTTTACGCTTGATAGTGTCGCAGACTTTTTTAATCAACATTTCCTTTGTGTCCAGTTTGATATGGAGAAAGGAAAAGGTTTGGAACTGAAAAAAACTTTTGAGATTCGTGCCTATCCGACTTTGTTGTTTGTAGATGGAAAACAGCAGATTATTCATCGGATTGTGGGTTGTGACGGTCCGGGGTTCTTGATGGAAGAGGCCAGAAAAGCCCTGGACCCTCAATTAAATTTCCGGGTAATGCAGAAACGGTATGTGGCCGGAGATAGGGGGGCTACTTTTATATTGGAATATTTGAAATATTTGGATCATGCCTATATGGGAGAGGAAGCAAATGCTGTTGCTTTACAATATTTGCAAACATTTAGAGAGGAAGAATTGATTACTGTCGGTAATTGGAAAATAATAGAACAGTATGTAACGGATCCTCTGGCAATTCCTTTGCAGGTGGTTATGAAATACCGGAAAGCATTTTTTGACCTGGTTTCGGAGCATGAAGTGGTAAATAAGTTAAATTTGGCTTGTCGGAGTGCATTGCTGCCTTTATCGCGCTGGCGTCCGGATACTGAAGTTGTTTTTGATGAAGCATATTACAAAGCGCTGGTCACTTATTTCCAATCCGTTGATTATGATTTGGCTCCTGAATGCCTTGCCAATCTGTACACAGCAGGATTTATGTACAGAGGGGATTATCAGGGTATGCTGGAGGAGATGAACCGGGTGATGGAGTATGGGATCATTAA
>URJC01000058.1 GCA_900548135.1 uncultured Odoribacter sp.
CCATGAATTGAAAGCACTCAATGCACGGAACGGTTTCGAGGAAACCACAGCCTTCGAAGACAACACTTTGCCTGCCGGATGATCCAGATCGATTGTCTGCGCCACCCCTTCCTGCATATAGGTCGGGCCCACAATCAACCGGTTGCCCTGTTTGATAAATCCGTTTATACCATAAATTCCGGTTTGGGATAAATCCGCCAAACGAATTGCCTCCACCTGTTCGCTCTTTACTGCATTCAGGCTTTCGTCATTCAGATAACGATCGGAGCACCCGAGTACGATGCCGCCGAACAGCACATATAATATTCCTTTCATGATTTAATCGATTATCGCAACTTTATCTCTTTCAATTCTGTTTATGAAACAAAAACCTATCGCCGGGACACAGGGATAATACGGGTTTTCAGACTCAGAAGAGGTCAAAGCCTCTACATTTTCTTTCATTAACACGCTCCAGTTTGTGGTTTGACAAACACTCAGGTTTATACTGGTGACCACGCCCGCCACCAACAATACAAGTCCGACAATTTTCAAATATTTTTTCTTCATAATACACCTTATTTTTTTTGCAAAGATGAATATATTTACTAAAAAAATTAAATATCAGGGTTGCTTCAGGGTTGCGAATTTTATAATTTTGCAGACACAAAAAAGAATATGGACAAACGTTTAAGATTTATCATACTCCTGACGATTTGCATCATTCTGGGCAATCAATTCGTTCACTTGTATCAACTATACAAGATCGAACAAATTCAATACATCCATCGGCAAAACGAACTGATCAACGGGGCTCTCTACGAATTCGGCATGAAACACACGGATGTTGAGAGTGTTTTCAGCTTCAACGCCTCTACGAATAAATTAATCTATGTAATAAACCATAAGAAAAAAAGTTTCCAATTAAATACAAAAGACGATATCCGGCAAATTTCTCAACAAAGTCGTTATGATATCCGGAATCCCCGATCATGGACGTTAAAAAACTTCTACACCTATTTACAGGCGAAACAAGATTCCACACAAATAAAGACGCTCTCTCTGCAAGACAGTACCGGACAAATTACAGCTTCCTACCCGGCTCATCTTGAAACATTGCCTTTGTTTCCGGAATATCGGGAACCTCTCGGTTTTATCTCCGGTGATACCTTATACGCCACATATCGCTTTCCCCTCCTTGTATTTATTCGATCGGTTATTGGGCAAATTATTATCACCATCATTATTTCCGCCCTGCTTACTATTTGTACCATTAATCTCTGGCAGACCATCCGTAATGAAAAAAAGAGGGGAGAATACCGGGAATTATTCATCCATAATCTCGTACACGACTTGAAACGTCCTGTCACCAATCAGATTAAAACCTGTTACCTGCTCCGGGAGGTACTTCCCGAAGAATCGATCCCTTTGCTCGAACAAAGCCAGCAACAACTCAACGAGATGTTGCAAACGATCAACCGGATGTTGCTCCAATCTACGGATGCCCACGGATTACGACTAAATATCCGGGAAATCGATCTCCGCGAAATGCTGGAAGCATCGGCACAACCCGATCGTTGGAACAGGCAAACAGACAAACAAGTCGATATTCAAGTCGACTTCCGGCCGGAAAACCCGGTCATTACGGGAGACGATCATTTTTTGTTCGCCGTTTTCCAGAATTTTATCGACAATGCTTTCAAATACTCCGGTAAGCAGGTGAAGATACAAATCACCTGTACCGAACCGGATACCCGGCATCTGCAAGTCAGGATAAAAGACAACGGATTCGGTATTTCTTCCCAAAATCTGAAACACGTATTCGAACGTTACCACCGGGGAGATCAGCAAGACAACCGGAAAATCAAAGGCCACGGTCAGGGATTGTATTACGCCCGGACCGTCATTCTCGCACACGGAGGAGAAATCGGCATCGAAAGTGAAGAAGGCAAAGGGACGGCCGTCATAGTCACTTTACCCCGGAAAGCCCATATCAAAAAGAAATATAAATAATAACGGACATGGATGAGGCGAAAATCAGCATTCTTTATGCCGAAGACGATGAATTCGGAGCGAAATTGACAAAAACAATTCTCGAAAAAGAGAATTTTGAAGTCGAAATTGTATCGGATGGTTCAGAAGCCTGGAAGGCTTATAAGGAGCGGAAACCGGATATCCTCCTGCTCGACCTGGATATGCCGGGGAAAGACGGTCTGGAAATAACCCGGCTGGTCAGGGAACACGATCAGCAAACACCCATCCTCGTATACACCACTCACGGAGAACCTGCTAAAGAAGTAGCCGTACTGGATGCCGGAGCCGACGAATTTATCAATAAAGAAAGGCCTCCCGAAGTTTTGATAGCATATATGAAACGAGTCCGGGAAAAAATAAAAAAATGCATGAATATTCCCCATTTGTACCGACTCTCAGACCATACCACTTATAATAGTATAACCCGGGAACTGATCATAGACGGAATAACCACACAATTGAAGACGATCGACGGACGCTTTCTGCAATTGTTATGCGCGAAGAATCACGAAGTAAGCAGCAAGTCTTATCTTATCCACGGGATATGGGGTAAGGCGGACATAAACAAAGAACCGGAGCTGAAAAAATATGCCAGCCGGGTACGGGCAAATCTGAAAACCGATCCTAGCCTGAAAATAGAATTCAGGGACGACGGTTACATACTCATGTCTGTCAGCGGCCACATGCAGCAGTAATTGCCTCTACGATACCCTCGTAATCATCGGGATGAAACCAGCGGATATCATCATCGCGCCGGAACCAGGACAATTGTTTGCGGGCATAACGCCGGGAATTGCGTTTGATCAAGCGGACGGCTTCGGCATAATCGGTCTTTCCCTCGAAGTAATCGAACAGTTCTTTATAACCTACGGTATTCAAGGCATTCAAATGACGCAAAGGCCACAACTGCCGGGCTTCATCTTCCAATCCTTCCTCCAGCATCAGGTCTACCCGTTGGTCTATCCGTCCATACAATTCTTCCCGTTCCCGGTTCAATCCGATACGAATAATACGGAATCCCCTGTCTTTAGGCGTATTCGTCCGCAAAGAGGAATAGGGTACCCCAGCCATCCGGCAAACTTCTACGGCATGAAGTACCCGCTTGCCATTATTCAGGTCTACCTGCTCATAAAATACCGGATCTAATTCCTTTAGCATCAAACGGATAGCCTCTATACCCTCCCGCTCGTATATTTCTGTCAGTTCAGCCCGTAACTCAGGAGCTATGGTAGGAATATCGTCAATGCCTTTACATACTGCATCAATATAAAGCATGGAACCTCCCGTCATAAGCACGACTTTCTGACTTTCAAATAGTTCCCGGATCTTTGCCAGAGCATCCACCTCAAACTGCCAGGAATTGTAATAATCCCGAACCGATAAAGTCTGGATAAAATAATGCGGGACTGTTGCTAATTGCTCATCTGAAGGCACTGCTGTACCTATTCGCATTTCTTTGTATATCTGACGGGAATCACAGGATAGAATGGACGTATGAAAATGCCGTGCCAATCGGATACTTAAATCAGTCTTCCCCACTCCTGTCGGTCCTAGCAAAACAATCAAAGTCTTCATGATACAGTAAAAATTATTTCTCTTTGGAATAAATTCCCCGATAACGCTTTGTAAAAAAAATAAATTGACCGGAAACCTGTTATCAGATTCCGGCCAATCCAAAACCATTAGTCCAAAAACTGTAGATCCTTACAGCTTATCTATGTAATCATCCAGGCTCTCATAACGGTCATCGTACCCCCCTTCTCCGTCTTCTCCGTAATCATCCCCATATTCCTCATCATCTCCAAAACGATAATCCTCATCTTCATCATCCCCTCCTTTCCTACTCCGACGTTTTCCTCCTCCGAATTCCTCCATAAAACTGTCATCATACTCATCCTCATCTTTGTCAAATTCCCAGTCTTCATTGACATCGTATTCAGTCTGTTGGGGAAGGTCACCTTCACAATATACACAAAGCGGTAATACATCGGCTGAATCACCAATATATTCCCCGGCATATTCTATTTTCAGATACTTATTTGCAAAAAAATCATAAACATATTCCAATTCGATACAACTGGCATTCACCACTTCCCGGATAGTCGTCACGTCCATGACTAAAGTAGCATTTTCATCATCATCTTCAGCCGACATTTCCATCAGAGCAATTTCTCTTCCCCGGTTTCCCATTTTATCCAATGTAAAGAAAGAAGCCATCTGGGAACTGTCAAATCCCAATGTTTCTACAATTTTATCGTGGAACTGCTGAAAGGTCTGTTCCCCATTGATAGCAATCTCACACCTAAAGTCATTACTGTCTGGTTTACTGATTTCAAATCTGTAGTCCATAATATTTCATTTTTACAATCCGCAAGATAAAGCACCCAAACCTATAGCCATTACCCCCATTAAAATTAAAATCCAGAATACAAATATAAATGAAGCAATACAAATGGCAATAATTCCGCAAATACGCCCCGAATTCACATTTTTATACGAACTTTCCGTATATACGTCCGGAGAGGCCAGGTAATTTTTTCTCTGACCGTTTGCCATCACCACTGTAATGATTCCCAGAATCAAACCAATAATACCATAACACCAGCAAAAAACAAGGGATAATATCCCTAAAACCAGTATGGTCGTTGCATTCGGCAAATCCTGCTTCGGATTATTCATGATTTCCATAGTTTTACACCTTAATAAGTTTTAACAATTAGTTTGAACAAATATGAAATTAATATCGTTAGTAAACAAACAAAACCCATATTTTTTAATAGTCTGTCCGATATTTTTTTCATACCAGTCCTCCGGACTATTATTAATACAATAAACACTCCCAATGGAAGTAAACCGGGCCATAAACAAAATGCTTCTCTCACTTCTCCGCGTAGCAACAACAACAAGGCCCGCTGAAATCCACAACCAGGACATATAACCCCGAATATTTCCCTGAACAAACAAGGCAATTGATGTGTTTCCAACCATTCGAGCATAACATACGCTGAAAAAAGAACTATGTTTCGTTGAAAATCAAGAATAGCAAACCATCCAGACATCTTTCAGCACAGACCATTATTTCCTGTTTTTTACTTCCAGTATGTCCATCGCCTCCTTCACTAAATTCAGGTTAGCCTGTGTCCCCATATGTCCGATCCGGAATACTTCGCCGGCAAGGCAACCGTAATTTCCTCCAACCACCAGTCCTTCTTCGCGCAAACGCTTATCCAGCTCTTTCCAGGAAATCCATGAAGGCACATATACCGCAGTCACCGTAGAAGAAGGCACGGCATCAGGAGCAGGATATAACTTCAATCCCATGGCCGTAATTCTTTTGCGGCAATATTCAGCCACTTGTTGATGCCGGACAATGCCATTCATACTGTATCCAAAATAGTGAATGAAAAGGGTATAGCCAACCCTTCTTCCAGCAATAATTCGCATGCCCGGTACAGCTGGGCCATTCCCTGCCAATAGGGAGTATAGGGAAAATAAGCACTTTTTACAGCCGTACGGAACGGCAACAAAGCATCATAACCGACATACCCAACCTCCTCAGCAATTTCCCAGGCCTGCTCGCTCACTGACAAAAAAGCCATAGAAGCCGGAGCAGACAAACATTTCTGGGAAGCTCCCAGGCATAAATCCACTTTCCACTCATCCGTCTTCACAACACTCCCGCCAATCCCCGAAACTGCATCAACATACAACAAAGGCACTCCATATTTTTCCTTCAATTCTCCGATCTGAGCTACAGGATTCATGGTTCCGCTGGGAGTCTCATTTTGAACCATAGTGATCATTTTCGGCTGAAACTCACGGATAGCCTTTTCAATCAGCTCAAAATCAGTAAATGTTTCATCAAAACCAAAACCAAGTGTCTTCACCTCACATCCCAAAGATTCAGCCATTCCCCCTATGCCATATCCGAAGAGGCCTGTTGACAAAGCCAACACTTTATCCCCGGGCAAAAGGCAACTTTTCAGGGCACTCCACAAAGCCAGCATCCCCTCACCCGTCTGGATCACCACATTATTCTTCGTCCGCATGATTTTACGTAAGGCTTTTTCCGTCGCTTTATACAACTCTATATAATCTTTTTCCAGATCGGCAGAACCAAAATTAACTTGCCCCGATTCCAGTACTTCCCGGGATACTGAAACCGGCCCCGGAACCATAGGAATTTGATATGTTTTCATGTCTTCAATTTTTAGTTGCAAAAATATCTTTTTAACTGATTAATAACGCAAAATTCCTCAAGAATGATACAAATGATCTCAATTTCTCTAATCTTATTCCTTCTCCCCCCTCCATTCCCATTTTCTCTCCCGTCTTTTATCCTTAATCGTTACTTTGAATTGCAAACCCTCTTCGTTAGTTTCTCCTTATTCTTCCTCCCGTATCCTTTATCGATTATCCTCCCTTTTACTGGTTTTATTCATCGGTTTCTAGTTTTTAGTTGATAAATAATGTATATTTGTAGCTTGAAAAAGTTATAACTAAAAATGTTAAAAACGGAAAAGATTGTAGATAAAATAATTGAAGCGCTGGGAGATAGCAAAGCGCACCAAATTGTAAAAATTGATTTAAGAAAGATTGAAAACTGTTTTTGTAGTTTTTTCGTAATATGTCATGGAACTTCCGGCACGCATATTGCAGGATTAACGGATGCTGTTGAAGAAAAATTAAAAGAAGAACTCAACGAATCCCCCTTTCATGCTGAAGGGATGAATACTTCCCGCTGGGCTGTACTGGACTATGGTGACGTTGTCGTACACGTCTTCGATAAGGAATTACGGGATTATTACAAACTGGAAGAATTCTGGGGAGATGGAATAATAGAAACAATTCCTGAAACTTTTGAACAACAACGCTGATAAAACACAGAAAAGAATAAAAGCTGAACTAATAAATTCCGAACACACGCAGAATAATATATGGCAAACAACAACGAAAATAAGAAAGACGGAGGATTCAATTTTCCTCCTGTAGGGGGAGGTAAAGTAATCAAAACTCCTAAATTCAACGGTTACTGGGTATATATCATTTTAGCCGTTGTTATTATAGGCTTCCAGTTTATCGACATGCAGTCGGACCCGGTACGAACCACCTGGCAGGAAGTTAAGACCAAAATGCTGGAAAAAGGAGATGTTGACGAAATCAAAGTAATCAAAAATAAAGGTCAGGCGAATGTATACCTGAAACCGGATAAAATCGAAAATTATTCTCAACTGAAGACTCAGGGATTTAAAAATTCAAGTCCCGGCCCTCATTTCTATTTCACGACTCCACCCGTAGAAAGTTTTTCAGCTGAATTAGCAGAAATCCAAAAAAACAACCCGGAGACAGAAAATGTAAAGGTAGACTTTCTGGACGAATATGATGGCTGGGGAAATATTATATCCATTTTACTTCCGATAGTCTTTTTTATCTTTATCTGGTATTTCCTGTTTCGACGTATGGGCAAAGGAAGCGGTGGTCCGGGGGGAGTCTTCAATGTGGGGAAGTCTCAAGCCAAACTTTTTGATAAAGACACTAATACGAAAGTCACTTTCAAAGATGTAGCGGGATTAGCTGAAGCCAAACAAGAGGTGGAAGAGATCGTTTCTTTTCTGAAATCTCCGGATAAATATACCAAATTGGGGGGTAAAATTCCCAAAGGAGCCCTGCTGGTAGGCCCTCCGGGAACCGGTAAAACTTTAATGGCGAAAGCTATGGCCGGTGAAGCCAACGTACCTTTCTTCTCGATGTCGGGTTCCGACTTTGTGGAGATGTTCGTCGGTGTCGGTGCATCCCGTGTCCGGGACTTATTTAAACAAGCCAAAGAAAAAGCACCTTGTATTATTTTCATCGATGAAATTGATGCCATCGGCCGGGCCAGAGGCAAAAATCCCAATATGGGCTCGAACGATGAACGGGAAAATACGCTGAACCAGTTACTGACCGAGATGGACGGTTTCGAGACCAATTCGGGAGTGATTATTCTGGCTGCAACCAACCGGGCGGACATTTTGGACAGTGCCTTGCTTCGTGCCGGACGTTTCGACCGCCAAATCTATGTCGACCTGCCGGAATTGAAAGACCGGGAAGAAATATTCAAAGTTCACTTGAAGCCCCTGAAACTGGCCGGAGATGTGGATATCCCTTTCCTGGCTAAACAAACACCGGGTTTCTCGGGAGCCGATATTGCCAATGTCGCTAACGAAGCAGCTTTGATTGCAGCCCGTAAAGACAAAAATGAAGTTGAAAAACAGGATTTTCTGGATGCAATCGACCGGATTGTCGGAGGTTTGGAAAACCGTAGTAAAGTGATAAAAGTAAGTGAAAAGAAAGCCATTGCTTATCACGAAGCCGGCCATGCTACCGTCTCCTGGTTGCTCGAACACGCCCATCCCCTGTTAAAAGTGACTATCGTACCGCGGGGTAAAGCTTTAGGAGCAGCCTGGTATCTTCCGCAGGAACGTCAGATCACGACAAAAGAACAACTGCTGGATCAAATGTGTTCTGTATTGGGCGGACGTGCAGCCGAAGAACTTACTTTCGGCCAAATTTCTACCGGAGCACAAAACGACCTGGAACGGGCTACCAAACAAGCCTATGCCATGGTTACCATTTTCGGTATGAGCGAAAAAATCGGAAACCTGAGCTATTATGATTCTACCGGGCAAAGTGATTTCAACTTCACTAAACCTTACTCAGAAAAAACAGCCGAGCTGATCGATTCCGAAGTAAAAGAATTAGTCGAAAATTCCTATGCACGTGCCAAAGATTTACTAAAACAACATCAGGAACAACATAAGCAAGTTGCAGAACTACTGCTTGAAAGGGAAGTAATTTTTAGTGACGACCTCGAACGGATCTTAGGCAAACGCCCATGGAAAGATGAAGAAGAGACGGAAACCCAGGAAGAAAAAGAAGATATTCAAAAACAGGAAACAGGTGAAAAAACAAATAATTAAGTGTTAAATCATGACAAACGATTGGATAACCATATTCACAACTGACCGACTTTACCAGGCTGAATTTATAAAAGAAACGCTCGAAATAAACAAGATTGAAGCAGTAATCCTGAACCAAAAAGATTCTTCTTATCATTTTGGTTCGATTACAGTAAAAGTAAAAGAAGCAGATCAGGAAAAAGCAACAGAAATAATAAAATCAGCGAATTGTGAATAATTTTATGAAACGGGCAATCAGCGGATTGTTATTTGTAGTGATTTTAACAGCTTGTATTTTTATACATCCCCTTTGTTTTTTCGCTCTCTTTTTTATCATCAATATCATCGGAATCCTGGAGTTTGCCCACATGGCCCAAGTCATCAGCATCAGGATCAACCGGCCCATGTGCATTATTTGCGGATGCCTTTTGTTTACGGCCGGTTTCCTGCATAATTATACCGGTTACCGGGAGGGATACCTGATTTTTCTGATTGCTACTTTCATCCTTGGTATCTGGGAATTGTACCGGAAACACACACATGCCTTTCAGAATCTGGCTTTCGGTATTTACGTATTGTTCTATTTTACACTTCCTTTCACCCTGTTGATCTATTTTCCTTATATGTGTAGTGGCCGCTGGCAACCGGATATCATCTTTTTCCCTTTCCTGTTAGTTTGGTTTAACGATACTTTTGCTTATCTGTTCGGATCAAAATTCGGAAAACATAAGCTTTTTCCCCGGATATCTCCGAAAAAATCCTGGGAAGGAGCCATTGGAGGCGGATTAACAACCATTGCAGCCGGGTTAGCGTTAGCTCCTTATATTGATGGTCTGAATATCATTAATGCAGCTACAATTTCTGTCATAGTTGTCATCTTCGGCAGTTTCGGGGATTTGATAGAATCCATGTTTAAAAGATGCATTGAAATCAAGGACTCTGGTCACATCATGCCGGGCCATGGAGGAGTACTCGACCGCCTGGATTCTATCTTATTCGCCCTGCCGGTTATTTTTGTATATCTGGCCTTCGTAACCACTCCCTAAATTTTCTATTTACAAATTTATATCATACCTTTGCGGGCTGAAATCGTATAAAAAAATAAAAGTAAAGTACTATGACAATCCACAAAGCCGGATATAAATTATTATTGAAAATTCTGATTATTGGAATCCTGATTAATCTGGCAGCTTATTATTTTATTAATAATAGTATTATAGTCCATACGGTACTGATTGTCAGTATCGTAATTTATTTGCTCATTGTCAATTTTTTCCGTTTTCCGAACCGGGTGATCATACAAGACGACAACACGGTCTTAGCCCCTGCCGATGGGAAAATCGTCGTGATCGAAGAAACCGAAGAACCGGAATATTTTAAAGACCGCCGTCTTCAAGTCTCTATTTTTATGAACATTTTCAATGTACATATCAACTGGTTTCCCGTAAACGGTGTGATCAAGTATTTCAAATACCACAAAGGCAATTTTGCAGCGGCTTATCTACCCAAATCCTCGACCGAGAACGAACGGACTACCATCGTTATCGAATGTAATAACGGTAAGACCGTCCTGATGCGTCAAATTGCAGGGGCTATGGCTAAACGGATAGTATCCTACGCTCCGGTTGGTGGTAAAGCACGGCAGGCCGGATTTATTAAATTCGGTTCCCGCGTAGATCTTTTTCTTCCTTTGGATACTAAAATCGATGTCAAACTCGGTCAGAAAACAACCGGGTCACAAACCGTAATCGGGACTTTTAAATAAGAATTCAATCATGTCAACACAATCAGCAGTAAAAGTGGTAACCACCCATGTTTTATCGGAGATGAAACTCAAGGGTGAGAAAATCAGTATGCTTACTTCATATGACTATTCTATGGCCCGTATCGTCGATCAGGCAGGCATAGATGTTATCCTGGTCGGCGACTCGGCTTCCAATGTAATGGCAGGCCATGAGACAACCTTA
>URJC01000059.1 GCA_900548135.1 uncultured Odoribacter sp.
ATTCCGGGGATGGTTTGGTCGTAATGGACGGGGATAAACGAATCGGATCCTTAAATGTGAAGGAAAAATTTCCACATCTCAGTCCGATTTCCATAATCACTGAAATCAACAAAGGCCAATTTCTGTTAGGTACTCAGGAAGACGGATTGATATTCATAGACGAAGCACAACAAGAATTCTATATCATGGACGGACAGACTTTCGGTTTTTCCTCCGAGGACAAGATTTGGATAACCGGTATAGCCAAAGATCCGGATGGCAGTATCTGGGTCGGCACCAATGGGGCCGGACTTTTCCATTTCAACGAAAAACTGGAATTGGAAAGGAATTATAACAAGGAAAACGGCTTAAATAATGAATGCATATATAGTTTCATCAATCAAAGGGAAGCATTGTGGCTGACTACAAACCGGGAAATCTACCGACTCAATAAAAAGAACGGACATTTCGATGCCTTTTACTCTAAAACCGGATTTATTCCACAGGAGTTCAGTCCTTATGCAGCTTATTGCAGCCTGGACGGAATTTTTTATTTCCCTTCCACAGAGGGTTTCCTGGAATTCGATCCCAAATATCTGACAGACAATGAGGAAGCTCCCGTTGTATTGTTAACTTCTCTATCCATCAATAACAAAGAAGAAATACCGGGGAAAAGCAAATTACTTCATAAACAATTACAACGCCAGAAGAAACTCATACTTCCTTATCACCAAACCAACATTACGATAGGGTACACAGCCCTGAATTTCCTATACTCAGAACAGACCAATTATGCCTATCGTATGGAAGGAGTGGATAAAAACTGGAATCATGTAGGTAACCGGCGGACAGCATTTTACAGTAACCTGTCACCCGGAGAATACAAATTCCGGGTAACAGCCTCCAACAACCGGGGTGTGTGGAACAAAGACGGGGCAGAGTTTCAGATTATCGTATTATCTCCTCTGTGGTTCCGGTGGTGGGCCTGGTGTGCCTATATACTGATTACAGTATTTGTTATTTACAAAATCATTATGGCCCGGCACCGGAAACATGAACTGGAAGCCTCCTTATTAAGGGAACATCTGGAACAAAAGAAACTGGAGGAAATTAATCAGGAACGTATGCGCTTTTTCACTCAGGTAACTCACGAATTCCGTACCCCCCTGACCTTGATCATTAATCCATTGGATGACCTGGCCAGAAAATATTTCCATATTGCAGGCATCAAAGAAGCCCTGTTGCCTATCCGGAAAAATGCGGACCGTTTATTATCACTGGTCAACAGCCTTATGGATCTCCAAAAACAAAATACAGGGCAGGAGAATCTGAAATATTCTACCTTTGATTTTATCGCCTTTCTGCGGGAAATAAAATGTTCTTTTACAGCCTTGGCAGAACAAAGAAATATAAAACTGGAATTATTGACCGAAAATGAAATCCTGCCTGTACATTATGACCGGGAGAAATTGGAACGTCTGTTTCTCAATCTGCTCTCCAATGCCTGCAAATTTACTCCTTCGGGAGGTACGGTCACGCTTTCTTATCAGTTACTGACTCATCAGGAAGCACAATCCTGCAATTTACCATCAACCTCTCCGGATCTGCCGGCCACCTCACCGACCTATCTGCTTGCCCATGTCTGCGATACCGGAATCGGTATACCTGAAGACCAGGTTGAACGGATTTTTGATCCTTTCTGGCATTCAGACAAAGACCTTCATGGTGAAATTACAGGAAGCGGTATGGGACTCAGTATCACCAAACTAATTGCCGAACAACACGGAGGAGCAATTCGGGTCAAAAAGGTGGAACCGACAGGCACCGATATGTGCATTTTCCTGCCTTACCATCCCATTCCTGCCTCAGAAATCAGCGATTCCTACTTCATCAACGAACAAGAAAAAAATGAAGTCAGTATCAAAGATACTCCGAATGTATTGGTAGCTGAAAAGAAACGCTACAGAATACTCCTTGTAGAGGATAATCAGGATATTCTGTCTTATATCAGCCGGAACTTATCTGCCTCTTACCAGATTTTTACAGCAGGAAACGGTATAGAAGCCTTGGAAATTGTAAAAAAGGAATTACCCGATATGATTGTCAGCGATATCATGATGCCTGAAATGGATGGTCTGGAACTCTGCCGGCAGATCAAACAAGATATCCGGTTGTGTCATATACTGGTCATATTGCTGACTGCCCGCTCAATGAGCCTGCAAATGGAAGAAGGATTTGATGCCGGTGCAGATGACTACATCGTCAAACCTTTCCGGATCTCTCTGTTACAAAGCCGTATCCGCAATTTATTTTCCAACCGGGAACAATTAAAAGAAATCTTCAGTAAAAAATTCTCATTGGAAAACCTGGGTATAGAAGTAACCTCTACGGACGAAACTTTTGTAAAACGGTATATACAGATCGTACAGAATAATTTCACCAATCCTAAACTGGATGTCGATTTCATCTGTCAGGAAATGGGAATGAGCCGTGCTAATTTTTACAAAAAACTACATACGGTGACGGATCTTTCGCCTATGGATATGATTCGTAACATCCGGTTGGAAAGTGCCGCACAACTGCTGAAAGAAAGCCAGTTGACCATATCTGAAATTACAGCCCGGGTTGGATTCAATAGCAATTCTTATTTCAGCACTTGTTTTAAAGCTTTGTACGGAGTATCCCCCAAAGCATATCAGGCCAATTATGATAATGAAGCCCGGAATCAGGAAAATAAAGATTCCTGATTGATGGAGGTTACCTAAATATACAACTGAATAATTGAATACCATGGACACCCTTATACTGGAAAAAACCATTACTGCTCTGAAACGCAATCATTTCGATGTTTTTCTGACAGGAACTCCGTCAGAAGCCAAAGAATTATTTTTCAGGGAAATCTTTCCCAGCCTGCAAATTGAAACAGTCTCCTGGGGCGATTCTGAAACCCTGAGAGCCACAGGAGTCTTGGAAATCCTCCGCCAAAACCCTGAAATATCCCTCATTTCCACCTTCGGTCCCGAGATGAGCCGGCAACAAAAAATTTACTGGAGGCGTCAGGCCCTGCTCAGTGACCTGTTTCTGACTGGCAGCAATGCACTGACGCAAAAAGGGCAACTGGTCAATCTGGACATGATTGGCAACCGGGTAGGAGGTATTACTTTCGGCCCGAAAAATGTGGTACTGTTCATTGGCATCAATAAAATCACTGAAGATCTGGAAGCCGCAATGCACCGGATCCGCACCATTGCAGCGCCAAAGAATGCCATGCGTCACGAAGGTTTCCGTACTCCTTGCCACCGAACCGGCGTATGTATGGACTGCAACAGCCCTGACCGGATCTGTAATGTATGGACCATCACCGAAAAAAGTTATCCGGCCGGACGTATTAAAATTATTTTGATCCGCCAGGAATTAGGACTATAAAAACAGGCCATTTCTGAATTTCATCTTTAACAACAGGTTATTAGTTCCATCCGGATCCTGAAGTTTCTCACCTTTTTGGCAGAACAATGTATTTTTCCTATTCAGTGCTTCGTTGTAATTTTCCGGATTGACGAGAAAAATCAATTCATTCGTCTCTGTCAAAGCTTTTGCCCCCCTAAGTAACTCATATTCCCAGGAAGTCCTTTCCAACCCTTTGCAAAGTATTTTACCGGAATCCTTATGATACAACAAATGATAATATTTATAATGTTTCCCTGTCTGGATAATAAAAAAATACACATATTCACTATTTTCCAGGCATTTATCTACCGATAAATGATCTTCTTCAGTCATTACGTGCATCACTTCAGCCATAGGACGTCCAAATAAATCCTGAGGATAAGCCAACGATCCAAAATCAAACTCAAAAAATGTCCGGATGGTATCCGGTAGAATCCTGTAAACCTGATTATCAAAATGAGAAAAATAAAGAACAGATTGATCATCACCCACAGAAAAACTTTTTTCCGGAATACCTGCGTGTAAAGTATGGGCAAGCGGCAAATATTTTCTTATCACTTTATTCTGTTTATCAACTTCATATATCTGCTCATTTCCAATTTGCTCATCAGCAGTCACCCCCTTACACAACCAATAGTTTCCATTACTTCTTTTTATAAAGGAACATGCATTTATGCCATTTCTATCCCCTATAAACCTGCCATCTAATGAATAACTATAAATTTTTTTATTATAATAGGATAATATTTCCACTACTCCGCGTTCAGTATCCACCCAGAAATCTGTAGCCGAAATGTATTTTCCGGGCCCCCTGTCCGGCCCTTCCAATTTTATTTACAAACTTTCCATCTTCCTCCAATACAAAAACTTGTTGTTCAACCGGATCTAAAAAATAAAATTTACTTCCAATAAGACGGAGCTCTGCATTACTACTAATAAAACAGGCGCTGTCACTTTCCAAAGGAACGTAAGCAACCTTAGCAAATACTTCATCAGAGAACAAATTATCTTTTTTATTCAACTGATCAAAATCTATCTTTACATTTCCGTTCTCTTTCGGATGTGAACACAAAACAAATAAACCCACAGATAATATCCCCAATATAATTTCAGTTAAGTATTTCGTAAGCCAATACATTTTAATAAATTTTTCATAAATATACAATATTTACATATAATTCAAAAATATAATAAACATAAAATCACAATATATATCAATTATTTTACTTACACGTATTCCATTTCGTTGTATCCAAATTAAAACTTAAATCTTCGGAAGGTTACAAATTACATAAAAGGAAGTAAAACAAACGAATAACGACATCTCTATTTTACAAAATTTTATTGTATTTTTACGAAGAAAAACATAAAAGCTGAATCATCCGATGATTTCATCTACTCCCCCAGATCATGAATTGGTCACAGTAGTCATCCCGGTATACAATCAGATTGCGACACTTTTACGTGCAATCATGAGTGTCCAGTCCCAGACCTATCCGCATTGGGAAGCCTGAATTGTGGACGACGGTTCGGACTGTGAAATGGCATCGGTCACACAGCAATGGGGAGATTCCCGGCTTCATTATTTCCGTCTTTCCCGGCATCAAAATGCCAACGCAGCCCGGAATGCCGGCATTCTCCAAGCCAAAGGCCAATACATAGCAATACTCGACTCCGATGATGAGTGGCTGCCGGAACATCTCGAAAAATCATATCAATGTTTAAAGAATCATCAGACCGACGGTATTTACGGCAGCCTGATCATCGACCGTATTACCTGTCAGCAAACATATAGTCCGGATTTTTATATACAGAAGGGGCAATCAATATCCGCTGCTTTTGTCCACTACTAAGTCCATGTCCGTCACTTCCGATTTTAGTTTCATACCCCATTGGCAATTCCCGGATAAAATCCCGGATATTCGCCACATCAGCAGCCTGCTCTACCCGTTGTTTGTCGGAATATTCATCGATGACTCCAATGTTGCGTTTAATGGTATCAGAAAAAATAAAACCTTCCTGCATCACAATACCACACTTCAAACGCCATTGCCGCGGGCTGTAATTACCCAGGCTAATCCCGTCCAATAAAATATCTCCGGACACCGGTTGATAAAAACCCAGTAACATTTTGATCAAGGTGGTTTTTCCGCTGCCACTCATTCCCACGATAGCCGTAACTTTCCGGGCCTGTATACGTTCCCACTCCCAGCGTTTTTGTTTCTCACAACCATACAACTTAATCTCCTGCATACCTGTAATGAGCTGCACCACATTGCCCTGATTGGCAGAAGCTTCCTGAAAACGCATATAATCCAACTCCCGCCGCCGTTTCAGGAACAAAGTCACCCAACCGACATACAGGACGCTTTCGACCAGAAAAACCACCAGTATCAGACCGTGGTAACCTGCCATGATAAAGACATAAACAAAAAAAGTCACAATGCCAAAAACCATACTGATCAACGTACCTGTCAAAAATGACTGTATGCGCCCATGATCCCCGATACGCTGCATAATATCCCCGATCAATTTTACGACAAAAAAAACCAACAATCCATCACCGAAAGCTGCTTCACTTGCTTTCCTACCATGATGCCGATATAACATAACTTCATATTCCACAACTCAATTGTTTTCCCGGTTGATCTTCCATATATCCTCAAACATCTCTGAATGACATCCATAGACGATTCACTTGGTGCTTTAATCTGTTTTTCCTATATTTGCAGCCTCAACTAAAATTATAATCAAAAACAATAGAATAAATGGCAACAACAGCAGATTTCCGCAACGGATTATGTATTGTATTCAAGGACGATTTATATACAATCGTACAGTTTCAACACGTAAAACCCGGTAAAGGCCCGGCTTTTGTAAGGACAAAACTAAGAAATGTTAAAACCGGCCGTATACTGGAAAACACATTCACCTCAGGAGTTAAAATCGACACGGCCCGTATCGAAAGACGTCCGTATCAATTCCTGTACAAAGAAGGCGAAGACTATGTGATGATGCATACCGAGACCTTCGAACAGGTAAACATCCCGGAAGATCTGATCAATGCCCCCCAATTTCTGAAAGAAGGAGATGCCGTAGAAATGGTGGTACATGCCGACACAGAAACTCCGCTTTACGTTGAGTTATTGCCAAGTGTCGTCCTGGAAGTAACTTATACCGAACCGGGCCTGAAAGGTGATACTGCTTCCTCTACAGCATTGAAACCGGCAGAGGTGGAAACAGGAGCCAAAGTGATGGTACCTTTATTCGTAGAAACAGGAGAAAAAATTCGTGTATCTACAGCTGATGGCAGCTATGTAGAAAGAGTAAGAGAATAACTACTTCACTCTAAAAATCACTCCAAAAAATATTTTTGGAGTGATTCATATACAGGTACAGAGCTTTGGAGAGATTCTAAAAATACGCCACTTCTTACCCTTAATGCAATACGTCAGGGTAACCTATTCTTTCAACCAGACAAATCAGGATAACAAACAAATACTTCCGCTAATCAGATTTCAATATTTCCGTTAGCTTCCTGAGTAAGAATATCGATGACAATTTTAGCTGCATTTTGTTCAGCTTCTTTTTTGGAAGTTCCCTCTCCTTTTCCTTTTTCTTCTTTGTCAATATACACCAGGCAACAGAATTTATTCCGGCGTCCCCGGGAGTTTTCTTCGGTTCCGAAATGAATATCGACTTTATTTTTTTGTCCCCACTCAATCAAACGGCTTTTATAGTTGGTATCGACAGTCACCAAATCCTTAATATTAAAGAAATTAGGAAAGATAAACTTCTCTATGAAACGTTTGGTATTAGTAAACCCCTGATCCAGGAACATAGCCCCGATAAAAGCTTCAAAGACATCACCGTAAATATGTTTATTACGAGAAATATCTGACTTAGCAACAACAGCTTTATCCAAACCAATATGAATTGCCAGTTCATTCAGGGACTCCCGGCTGACTACTTTTGAACGGACGCGGGTGAGGAATCCCTCATCTTTGTTAGGAAAGAATTTATACAATAATTCAGCAACGATAGCTCCCAAAACAGCATCACCCAGAAATTCAAGCCGTTCATAATTCAAGACTACTCCATTAGTTGTCATTTTAGAAGCTGACTTATGTAACAGAGCTAAACGATAAAGTCCTTTGTTGTTGGGTACAAAACCGATCTGAGAAATAGACAATCCATAAAACTTTCCATTCCGATGGAGGTAAAGTCTTATGGATTGAATGATTTGTCTAATCACAGCCCAAAAATTTAGTATGTGATTATTTTTTGATTACTACACATGCATTGTGTCCACCGAAACCAAAAGTATTACTAATGGCAACGTCTACTTTCCGACTCTGGGGTTCATTGAATGTAAAATTCAATTTCGGATCGAGTTCCGGATCCAGGTTATGGAAATTAATAGTCGGAGGAACAATATCATTCTTTACGGCCAGCGTACAAGCAATCACTTCTACTGCTCCGGCAGCTCCCAAGAGGTGACCGGTCATAGATTTGGTAGAACTGATATTCAACTTGTAAGCATGTTCTCCAAACGCTTTCAGGATAGCTTTCGGCTCAGAGATATCTCCCAAACCGGTAGAAGTTCCGTGAACATTGATATAATCAATATCTTCGGGTTTCATACCTGCATCTTCAAGAGCAAGCAACATCACCTCATAGGCGCCGTCCGAATCCGGAGCTGTCATATGGTAGGCATCGCAATTACCTGCACCTCCTGCCAATTCAGCATAGATATGGGCACCTCTTTTCACAGCATGTTCATACTCTTCAAGAATCAGGCTGGCCCCCCCTTCACCGATAACAAAACCATCCCGGTCAGCATCAAACGGACGGGATGCGGTTTGAGGATCATCATTGCGGGTTGAAATGGCTTTCATAGAACTGAAACCACCCACACCAGGAACGGTAACAGCAGCTTCAGACCCACCGGCAACGATAACGTCAGCTTTTCCTAAGCGAATTAAGTTCAATGCATCAACAATGGCGTGAGCCGATGAAGCACAAGCAGAGACAGTCGTATAGTTAGGACCTTTCAGGCCGTTTTCTATAGCGATCATCGCCCCACCCATATTGGCTATCATCTTAGGTATAAAAAAAGGATTGAACCGAGGCGTTCCATCTCCTTTCGAGAAAGCATCACACTCCTCGAAAAAAGTCTGCAAGCCACCGATTCCTGCACCCCATATTACACCAATCCGTTTTTTATTTTCCTGTTCCAGGTCCAAACCCGAATCTTTAATCGCCTCTCTCGCAGCAATCAGACCGAATTGAGTGTAAAGATCCATTTTCCGGACTTCTTTCTTATCGAAATATTCGGTCGGTTCATAGTTTTTCACCTCACAGGCAAACTGTGTACGGAATTTTGATGCATCGAAACGAGTAATAGGACCGGCGCCGCTGACGCCTTTTAATAAATTGTCCCAAAACTCAGGCACATTATGACCTAAAGGATTGATCGTTCCAAGACCTGTAATTACTACTCGTTTCAAATTCATAAAAACAATATTAAATTACTTTGCGTTAGCTTCTACATAAGAGATAGCGTCACCGACAGTTTGAATTTTTTCAGCCTGATCATCCGGAATTGTAATGTTAAATTCTTTTTCCAGTTCCATAATCAGCTCTACAGTGTCCAAAGAGTCAGCACCCAGATCATTTGTGAAGGTAGCTTCGGGTTTAACTTCTGATGCATCTACACCTAATTTTTCTTCAATAATCCGTTGTACTCTTTCAGTAATGTCAGACATAGCTTAAAATTTTAATTAGACATTCTTTTTAATTTCACTCCATGCACCAAGATGTGCATAATTATCTAAATTCAGTGGGCAAATTTAGAGTTTATTTTTTTCACTGGAAAATTTTTTGCCAAGAATAAACTTTTATTACCTTTATCGTCTTGATTTTTAATTGATTACAAAATGAAAAAATTAGCAATATTTGCCTCAGGATCAGGTTCTAACGCCGAAAATATCATTCAATATTTTGCTCAAAAACCGCAATTCTGCGTAAAAAAGATCTATTGTAATGTCCCGGATGCCTATGTACTCGAAAGGGCAAAAAAATACAATGTTCCGACCCTTGTTTTTAACCGGTCAGAACTTCGTGACCCGGAGAAAATGCTGCACCAATTACAGGCAGACGGGATCGATTTTATCATATTGGCCGGTTTTTTATGGTTAATGCCAGCTTGTATAACAGCTGCCTTCCCAAACCGGATCATCAATATCCATCCGGCCCTTCTCCCGACCTACGGCGGTAAAGGTATGTACGGTCACCATGTACACGAGGCCGTTATTGCAGCCGGCGAAAAGGAAAGCGGTATCACCATTCATTATGTCAATGATCACTACGACCAGGGGGCTATCATCTTTCAAGCCAAATGCCCGGTGTTCCCGACAGACACCCCCGACGACCTCGCCGCCCGGGTACACGAACTGGAATACCGGTATTTTCCCCGTGTAATCGACGAAACTATTACCCAACTTTAATCCTCATTTCAGCGTCATGCAAACCAACCTTAAATCCTAAATTACAAATTGTAAATCAATGAAATTTACCCACTTTCACGTCCACTCGCAATATTCTATTCTCGACGGAGCAGCCAGTATTCCAGGCCTGATCGAAAAAGCCAAAGCCGACGGCCAGGCCGCACTAGCACTGACCGACCACGGCAATATGTTCGGGATAAAGCTGTTTTACGACACCTGCCGGCAAAAAGGGATCAAACCCATTTTAGGGTGTGAAGCCTATGTCGCACGGGTATCCTTATATAATAAAGAAAAACCGATCGACCGGTCGGGGGAACACCTGATTATTCTGGCCAAAAACCTCACCGGTTACCTCAATCTCGTCAAGCTCTGTTCGACGGCTTTTTGCGACGGTTTCTACTACCGTCCCCGTATCGATAAAACCCAGCTCGAAAAACATCATGAGGGATTGATCATTTCCTCGGCTTGCCTGGGAGGAGAAATCGATCAGAAAATCATGGCCGGTGACCTGGAAGGAGCTGAAAAAGCAGCTCTATGGTACAAAAATCTGTTCGGCGAAGATTATTATCTGGAAGTGATGCGCCATCCGGCAGCGGATCCCAAACAAAGAGCCGAGATTTACGACAATCAGCAACGCTGTATTCAGGAGAAAATCAAAATAGCCAGAAAACTGAATATCAAACTTATCGCCACTAAC
>URJC01000060.1 GCA_900548135.1 uncultured Odoribacter sp.
GCATAGACAGGCTCAAAGAAGAAACTGCCGCCGCCGGGGGCACCCATGGCGCTGAACTCTGGGATCGTGCAGCCCCACTCAAGGGCGGAGCCGTTGGTCACCAGTTTGAACTGGGACTTCGCCTCGTTGGCACTCCAATTTTTATGAACCGGTGCAGTGCTGTCAGACACGTTGTATTCGCGGAGATACTCCACCTTCCAGCCGATGGCTTTCTGACCGGTTCTCTCCTCGGGATAAAGCTTGATCTTGTCGCCGGGCTTGACGATCATACGGGTTGCCCGACCGTTTTTCACCGTCACAAGGGCGGTGTCCTTTGTCCAATGATCGGTTCCTTCGTCATCATCCTTGTCGATTTTTGTCTTTGTGTACTCGCAAATGCTGCATTCAGCCTCCATGCCGCCATTGCTGCCTGTGGTATCGGGGTTTTCGACCACATTCCAGCGGCCCCAACTATGTGGAACCATGATGAATTCCTCGCAGCCGGGAACCTTGCACTTTTCGGGGTGGGCATAGTCAGATTCAATGATGAGCTCCTCCACCGTCTTGGTCGAGCCGCCGATGTTGAAGGTATACTCATAGATACTGTCGAAGCCGGTGCAGTCCCAGTTCCAGCCGTAATCATGGACATGGCTCTTCACAGGAACTATATAGTCGCAGACGGAACATCTGAGCACATCGACTCTGCCGCCGCCCACTGCGTCATAGCTTCTGTCAAACACAAAGGTATGCGGGAAGATGCGCTCCTTGGAGCCGGTGGTCATATAATGCGCTTCGTAAGAGCCTGCTTCAAACAGGCACGGGAGCTTGTGACCGTCGCATTTCGGGTCGCCGCCCACGACACCGTTATGGGTATTCCCATGCTTATCGACCCAAGTGACCTTGTATTCCGGCGTTCTCTCGCTGTCTTCTGTGAAGCACTTATAAGTACACCCACTCTTAAATCAGGCAATAGACCATATTCGATGAATATAAAATAACGCAACATGAGGCTATGTCTCCGAAACTATTAATGGAGGCATAGCTATTTTTTCTCTTGAAATAATCTCTCCGATGTGGTATAATGATAACTGATACATAAAGCATGACCAATTGTGAGGTGATTGCTATGAATATTGCTATCGTTGATGATGAACCTGTATTCTTAAAACAACTTCATAACAGATTAAGAGAAATGAAACTCCCCGACTGCGAAATACACGAATTTACAAGCGGGAGAGACTTATTGAGTTTCTATGTCAAGGGAATGTATGAAGTCATCATACTCGATGTTGAAATGCCCGATCTGACCGGATTGCAGACCGCTGAAAGAATCAGACAGATAGATGGTTCAGTTATTATTTCTTTCCTGACGAATTATGCCGAATTTGCCGTTAAGGGCTACGATGTGGGAGCGTTTCGCTATATATTGAAAAATCAGCCAGACTATGTATATACCAAACAGCTAAATTCTATCATTGCTGAGTGCCAGCAGCGATTTAGAACTTTCACTTTCAATAATAAAAATCTGTCATTCAAGTTCAGGCTGACAGATATTCTTTACTTTGAGGGACATAGAAGAAAGGTATCACTATTCACAGTTAATGGTGAATTGGAGTACGGCGGCGATTTTTCAACTGTGTGTGGCGAGTTGTTAAAGTACAATTTCGCTATTATAAACCGTGGAATACTTGTAAATCTTGACCATATACAGAATATTACCAAGTACGATATTATTCTAAGCAACGGCAGAAAAATCCCCATAGGCAAAACATATAAAGATGAGATAGTTGCTCGCTATCTTAACTATGCAACAGGGAGATGATCGAGTTGCCCGTATTGATTGAAAATATCATTGAGATTGTCAATGTAGCAATTGAAATGATGTTGGTATTCTTATACTTTTCCTTGTTGAGTAAGGCAAAAGTTAATAAAGCAGTTCTTTATCTGTCGTATCTTCTTTCTACTGTAATACTGTCAGCGACAGTTTTGTTGACAGATAATATTTTAGTGTATCTGATTACAACCATTATTCTTATTAGCTCCATGTCCTTTATTTGTTATGATGATTCAATCCGTCATAAAATATTTTGGAACATATTGTTTTTACTGATTATATCTATATCTGAACCTATTGTGATTGGATTACTTTGCATTGCTAATATGGGAACACCAGATGAATTCTTAGAGTCTGGTTTAGGACGTTATCTCGGAATGGTAGGCACAAATATAATTTATTTATGGCTTATAGGATTGATGCACCGCATAATAAACAAAAAAATTCGTGAACTGCCGATAAAATATTGGATATTGATAATAGTTATTCCAATCATAAGTATTTTTCTTTTACAAACAATGCTTGATGGATTTGTTGGCAGCAACACTTATAGTTATGTTTCTTTGGGCGTTTCTCTTGCAGGAATTATCTTTATAAACCTTGCTATGTTTAATTTCTTTGAAAGTTTTGAAGATAAGATAAAGTTAAAATACCTTGAAACAATAAAGCAACAGGAACAGGAAAACTATAAGCTGCTTACCCTGTCATACAAGCAAGTACGAGAGTTTAAACACGATATTGAAAATCAATTTTTAGTTCTGAATGATATGTTGGAAAACAATGATACTGATTCTGCTAAGGAATATCTTGTCAAGCTAAGCTCATTTGTAAGGCTTGCTAACAGACTCTGCTATACTGGTAATAATGCCGTCGATTCTATTGTGAACATCAAGGGTTCTCTTGCTCAGACATACGGTATAGAGTTTATTTGCAAGGTCAATATCATAACAAATATCAAGGCAGACGAATTGGAGTTGTGCCGTATCATCGGAAACGCTCTTGACAATGCAATAGAAGGTTGCCAGAGAGCTGGTGTATCACATAAGCATATTTGGATAAGCCTAATGGAAGAACGAGAGAAGCTATTTATTGTCATTACAAATACATCAGATAAGGTAGATACATCTGTTTTAACATCAACAAAGAAAGAACAAGGGCTTCACGGCATAGGGATAAACAGTATCAAATCCTCCGTTGATAGATTGGGTGGGTTAGTAAGTTTCGATTATGATGACGGAATTTTTAAGCTGAACATTATGGTTCGTAATTGTTTACAAATTTAACTATTTGCATTTCGGGACAAGAAGACGACATTTGGGGACACTTTGAGACCTTTTTTCTCAAAACCTATTGAAAAAATTTGCAACTTGTGTTATGATTTTTGCAGGAAGTGATTCAGAAATGATTTCAAAACTTGCAAAAAGCATAGCACACTTTTTTGTGGTTCAGAACATAACGGAAGAATCCAAAGAGGTGATCTACGCATATGGAATGGAGCTGCTGATCTCTGATGTGCTGAATACCATTATCGTCCTGCTGATTGCTCTGTTTTCCCATACGCTGCCTGCGGTTGTTGTATTCATAGCCGTATTTATGGGGTTGAGACAGTTTGTAGGTGGGTTTCACGCTAACAGTCATCTTAGTTGTATGTTCACGCTTGTCATGGTGATGATGGTTTTCTCTTACGGCATTTGCAATGTAAGCGGACATATTACGCCAATATTCAGCATCAGTTTCATAATGATAGCATTACCAATCATTCTATGTATTGCTCCCGTTCCGCATCCGAATAAACCGATGTCAGAGGAAAAGAGTGTCAAGCTAAGGAAAAGAAGCTGCATCTTAGCTGTTACCCTATCCGTTGTCACGATTGCACTGCTTGTATTCCAATATCAAAAACTAAGCCTTTATGTATCAAGCGGAATGCTGCTGTCAGCAATCATGGCACTGCTCGGTCACTTTTTGAATCGGGGTGATAACAGTAAACGATGATAAGGAAAGAGAAAAACGGAGTATTTTGGCGATTGTAATTCTTGCTCTTGTAAGGCTGGTGCTGTATATCTCAAATGGCAGCGTTTGCGGTATTACGTTTTATCAACCGAAAGAGCCTGACTTATCTGAACTGTTTGAAAGGATGGATTTGTAATGAAAAAGCTGATGAGCATAGCAAAGAAGGCTTCTACGGCACTGGCGGCTCTTGCGCTGGTGGTAGCTACCACATCAGTTCCGAGTGCTTGCTTCCATTGGTTCGCACAACCTGTAGAGCCAGAAGAGCTGAGAAACTATGTAAACAAGAAATAATTGGCAACTGTGTGTTGCAGAAAGGTGGTATGAAATGGTTAAGAATAAGATTTTGAAACGTATCGTGGCAGGTCTTAGCTGTATTGCGTTATCTACAACTATGCTTACGAGTTTACCTGCTTTTGCCGATGATTATGTTGACGAATATCAATATTACTCAACGTTAGATCCTAATGGTGAAGAGTACCAAGAATGGAAATCAAATCTGGCAAGTTCTGCTGTAAGTGTTCCCCAAAATAGAATGCTTAAAAGTATTCTCAAAAATAATACTTTAATAGCAAATGACTACATTGAGTTCAACACTGCAAGTAATGGTCACTATACTATTGGTACAATAGGAGGAAACCCTAACAGTTCAACTGATGATAATAAAAAGATGCTTTTCGGTCATCCGGGTGGAGGAACATCAAAAACAACAATTGTTGTTGGTGAAAGCATAAATGAGTTTACATCATCAAATGTAACTTATGATGCTGATGGTTCTAAAAGTGTTTCCAAAGCTTCTTATGATGGTGTTGATGTCACACAAGAACTATCTATTATTGAGAATTCGGCGACTGGACGAGATGATGTTGTTAAGATTAAGTATATCGTCAAAAATGATACAGAATACGCCAAACAAGTGGGCATAAGAATTATGATGGACACTATGCTCGGTGGTAATGATGCTGCGCCATTCAGAGTAAACGGATCTGATGTAACAACTGAAACCGTATATTCAGGTTCTAATATTCCGCAAATATGGCAAGCCTTTGATTCCGCAACTAATCCCGGTGTAGTAGCACAAGGTACATTCTACAAATCGGGAGACAGAAAACCTGATAAAGTACAATTTACTAATTGGGGAAATGTAACAAGTACGCTATGGGATTATGTGACTCAGCCAGGACGATCTAATGGAGATAGTGCAGTATCCATCACATGGAACAAAGATACTTTCACCAGTGGTGAAACACGAGAATTTGTTACCTATTATGGATTGAGTGAGTTAGAACAGAATTTAATTCCTCCGTTAGCATTAAGTGTATACGCTGATAATAAGGTTAGTATTTCCAATTTTAATTATGATGATATAAATGCAAATGTATATTTGGATAATATTGGAGATGGCGATGCGACAGATGTATCGATAAAAATCACTGCTGATAACCTTGAACCAAAGTATGGAACCTCACTTACACACAATTATTCGGTAATAAAGCCAAGTAAAAGCTATTCAATTCCTTTGAAATTTATAGTTCCAACAGATTCAAAACATAATTCTGATATAAATGCAAAATTGGATTTTGAATTATCATACAAAGTTGCCAAGACCGGTGATACAGAAGTAAAGCGAATAACCAAAAACATAACAATTCCTAAATTGAAAAGAGCCGTTGTAGTAGTACCGGGAATAATGGGAATAGATCTTGCAAAAACATCAAATGATGAAAGTGTATGGGGATCTTGGATTGAACAGCCAAGTAACTTTGATGATGTTAAAAAAATTCACAATGCGTTCCAGTCGCTCAAATGCGATTACTACGGTAATAGTAATATTGAATTATATCCTGTTAATAATTATGGATATGATGATACTTATAAAGGAATAATTGAATCACTAAATAATGATACTGATATTTCTGATAAGTATGATATCTTATTTTTCCCGTATGATTGGAGAATGGGAGCGCAAATAACGGCTAATAATCTTCATGATCTTATTAGTGATTATAATGAGGTAGTTTTTGTTGCACATAGTATGGGTGGTATTGTTACAGAAAAATACATTTCGGAATATGGTGCTGATAATATTTCTAAACAAATAACTGCCGGAACACCATTTTGGGGTGCGCCAACGATGCTTTGCGTTTTAAGCACTGGTGATTTATCATATATCATAGGAGGACTCGGGGTAGCAGAATCATTATTTACTTCATTTGAACTTCCAAGTGTTTTGGTGAATTTAGGCAGTTGTTATGATTTGTTGCCAAATAAAGATTATACAGATGACTGGCAGTGGATATATTCATATAAACGAACTTATGATCATTGGTATGATTATTTTATAGATAACGGCAATTTTACGTATTTTACATTTGACGAATTTGATGAGCTGATTTCTGATGATTATAATAATTATCTTTGGATAGATGGAAAATATAACCATAGCCGCATAAAAATATCCCAAAACAATACTAATAATCTGAAAAGAATAGCATTAGTAGGAAGTAATAGAAATACCATTTCAACTATTCAACATTGTCCTGGCGATAGAGGATTGCAATTCGTTCCAGAATATGGTATTGGCGATAGTGTAGTTCCAATTGAAAGTGCAACAATGAATTTTAATCACGATCTTTTGGATATAAAAATCTTTGATCAAGATCATATGGGGTTAATACAGAGTCAGGAATGCATAGATGAGATATTAAAAAACATAAAAGATACAAAATCATTTATGAAGCTGCCCATGAGAACAAAAATGGCAAATAACAATCTTACATCTAATGCCATAGAAGAAACCAAGACACTTTCAAATAAGCTTGCTATTTCAGGTTATTTTGATTTATTCTTTTCAAACGAAACCTGTTCATATTATTACACAAATTCAGAGGTTCATGAAGGGAATAATTTTAAATTTGACCCTTTAACATCAGTTGGCAATCCGATTTTACTGGCTCAATTTGCTGATGATAATTATGATTGTAAAATCAATTCACTTGCTGATCAAAACACTGATATTATGTGCAATATTGATGGAAACATCTATTTGTATACCAATATCTCTGTGAATAGTGGATCTGTATTATTCTTAAATTTATCAGATGGTTCATTTTTTATTAACATTGATCTTGATAATGATGGTGAAATAGATACAACTGTTACGCCAACTATCAATCCAGGGGTAATTCAAGATGATGAGAAATCACCTGAAATAACAGTAGAATCTTGCAATGCAGGTATTAGTAACTCAAATACTATAAATCCCAATATAGTTATAACTAACAACTCTGACAAGCCTTTAAAAATGAGTGATATAACTATAAATTATGTATTTAATGCAGACAATAAAGAAAACCTTGAATACCATTGCGACTGGCTTGCTGTAGATAATCAATACTTAGGTAATACTTCGGTTTGTGAATTTGTTAATGACGATTACGGAAATACATATGCAAAAATCAAATTTAATACCGATGTTGAACTTCAACCTAATAAACAGTTTGTAATCCATTTTAGACTAAATGCAGCAGATTGGTCTAATTGGGATACATCGAATGATTATTCAATGGGAACAGAACAGCTATTGCCAAATGATAAAATAATTGTTTTTTATAATGAACAGCTTATAAGCGGTGTCCAGCCTTGAAGTAGAGGTTGAAGCAATGAAAAAAACAATTATAATTATAATTATATCATTATTAGTTACGGCAGGCACTTTTGTTTTATCTAAGTATCACAACAGAGATAAAATGATGACTCAAATGAATAAAGATATACAAGATTATTATTATATAAGCTGTCCAAATGGAAATGAGCTTGACATCAAGCAAAAGAGCAGTAATGAATATCAATACTCTATTCTTAGTTATCCTTTTAGCACAACAGAATACACTAACAAATTTACATTCAGATTAAAAGTGAGTCTTGATCAGAAATTCATATTTGAAAAAATCGGCTTATTGACAGGCACAAGCGGAGTAAACGCAAATACAGACTTTCCTAATTGTCTTATTAAAGAAAATGATTCTTCTCAATATCAACGTTTTTTTCTCCCCACGCCAGAAGAAGATAATGATGTTTCAACAATCCTTGGCGAAGGCAAAATATATGTATCATTCAAGAATGCAATCAATTCATCAGATATATCATCTGTAATAGATGAATATAGTGAATACGGAACAGTGACATGGCTTTGGGTCGATACTTACAATGATTCTGATTCAACACTACCAACGATTCAAAATCCTCAAAATGACGAAAGAGGAGTGTATGGTATCCCGTTGTTCTATGCTGGCGAAAAGCTCATTTCACCATTAGATAAGTTTGTTAATATAATAAATGATAAACACGCTTATTTGGAAGACGAATTTGAAAACATAAGAAACGGTATTAATACAGGTAAAGATACTATTAAGCAATCTGATATTAATATTATAGGTATTGTTTTATTGTCCCAAAAAGATTTGAACCGTAGTGCCATAATAAACGAAATCGCCATAAAGGGAAATGTCTATGTAGTTAACTAAACTATAAATTTATTGTTATCTTGTTTTATTGCCAAATACTATATTTTTCGTTCCACACAAGTCTGAATAGGCATTGTGGGGCACACCACAACAGGCACAAACTCTATTGGAACTGAATAACCGCAAGCCCTCGGAAATGCTCTTGTAAGCGTTTCTGAGGGCTTTTTCTTTTCAGCGGTTAGAATTCCGCTCCGCAGGCTCGGATAGTGATGTGTGGCATTTCCGTTCGCCTGACGGTCAAGCTGAGGTCGGCTCGGTGATGCCGTGACGGAGTTCATACTCACGCACACGGCGGTAGAAAGTATTTGCTGACATATTCATTCTCCGCATAAAGTCCCTGCCCGTGATGTGCTTGGCTCTCCATTCCCCATAGAGCTGACCGAACCTCGTCCAGTCGGTGGGGATAGGCTTTCGCCCGGTGTACTTGCCCTGAGCCTTAGCGATCTCGATGCCCTCACGCTGTCGCTGTTTGAGCTGCTCACGCTCCAACTGTGAGAGTGCAGCGAACACGGTGAGCATAAATTTGCCCGCAGGAGTGTCGGTGTCAATTTTCTCCTTGTGGCTGATGAGCGTTACTCCCTTGTCTGTGAGGGTGTCGATGATGTTCAGCAAGTCCTTTGTGGAGCGTCCCAGACGGCTGATACTCTCGATGTAGAGGGTGTCACCCTCACGCACATAGTCAAGCATTGCCCTGAGCTGAGGGCGGTCGGTGTTCGCTCCTGACAGCTTCTCGGAGAAGATGCGGTCAACCTGATAACTGCACATGATCTCCTGCTGTCTCGCTGTTTCCTGATGCTCCGTAGAAACACGGATATAACCTATTTTGCTCATAGTTGTTGTTTCCTTTCTTTATTCAAGTGTATTTTTATTTCTATGTTTAGCCTGTGTCCTCTGACGGCTTTTCTCACGCTCACGCTTCATCTGCTGTTCGTTGATGTACTGGCGCACCTGTCGGGTGTACTTCTTCGCCGTTTCACGCTTGGTGAGGAATGCGGTATGCTCGACATTAAGCCTGTTCCACTTCGATTTCAGCTTGTTGGACTTCTCCAAAAGGTCAAGCATCGTCGGCGGTTTGCCGTCAACAGCATACTTCTTGATATGCTCCTTGATGTACTTGACCGTCTGCTCGTAGTCCTCGATAGTGGCGGCATTTTTCTTCTTGAAACGGCTCTGCGACCAGCCCGATTTGCCCTGATACTCCTTGTAAACAGGCTCCAGCTCGTCACGGTGCTTCATCTTTGCAATGAGCGTGTCGATAGCTGTAAACTTCTTTTTCAGATCGGCACGCTCAGTTGTGTGGTCATCGGAGTGAGGTGTATTGAAGAAGAATCCAGACAGCTCGCTGAATGACATAACGCCACCAGCTTCAAGGTCTGCGATGATTTCGTTTGCTCTGCCCATACCTCTGATAGCTTTCCACGGATCTTCTTTCTTTTCAGGTGCTTTACTCTCCGTAGGTGTGGGCTGTGGTGTCCGGGCAGACGGTTCAGGCTTCGGATTGATAGCAGTTGCGTTAAGCATATCAAGCTGTGCCTGCCGTCTTGCTCGTCGGGCTGCAAAGAACTTCTCCACCTGTTCCGCAGCAGCTTTTCTCTTTGCGGTTTCACTTGTTTCGGTGATAGTTTCAGGCTCGGCAGATTGTTTCGGCTTTGTCGGTGCGGTGACTGTCTGTGTCGGCTTCGGCTCGGTCTTTGGAACAACAGGCTTCGGCGCTTCGATAAGCATATCGGGAGTGACATTCGCCGCTGACAGCTTTTCCTGTATCTCCGCTATCTGCTCGGCTATGCGTTCGGGGGTGAAGTCTGCGCCCAGGGTGTCGGCTCTTGTAAACTTCTGTTGACCGTCACCTGATAAACGGAATTTCAGCTTGACCTTATTGCTTGGCTTGTAAACATATTCGATACTGCACTCCGAACATTTTTCAAGAAAATCCTTGAAGTCACGGCTGTAAAGCATGACCTCCGCAATCCTGACACGGAGCTTATCTTTCCACGACTTGCCCTCTTTCTGCATATTCCTCTCAAAGTGAGATACCCCATGTCCCTTTTCAGGCTCGGAGATAACAGATATACCGTGTTCAGCACATATCTCGTCCGAAATCTCACGCAACTCTGCCCACGCTCTTTCAGACTTTCTGCCTTGATTATGCTCGGTGGTAAAGCTCAGACCGTTATACAGATTTGTGTTGTTGAAAATGATGTGGCAATGCAGGTGCGACTTGTCATGATGAACAGCAATGACATACTGATAATCGCCTTTCAGATAACGGTCGCACAGC
>URJC01000061.1 GCA_900548135.1 uncultured Odoribacter sp.
GATGCTGGGCATTGCCCGGTGGTTTTATGGGTATGGAAGAAGATGCTGATACTTGTGCAAAGAGAGAATTGGAGGAAGAAACCGGTTTGAAAGGAGTGGATGTAAAGCAATTTTATACATTTTCTGCTGTTAACCGTGATCCCCGTTACCGTGTTGTAAGTATTGCTTATTACGCCTTTGTGGAGGTGGGAAAATGCAGGCTTCGGGCAGGAGATGATGTTCGCAAGGTACAATGGTTTGGTTTGGATAGTTTGCCGGCTTTAGCTTTTGATCATCAGGAAATCTTACAAAAAGCATTGGCACATTTAAAGAAAGAGAATGGAGATTGATTGTTAGGGGACTGTTGACAATTTATTCAATGGTCAGGATCGAATTATGCTTCAGTTATTTGTAAAGAAATAGAGAAAAAGATGAAATAAAAGCAAAACTTTAGAATATGATGAAATTTCACCGACAGTCTTTGAGCCGCTTATTATTGCTGGTGGGACTTATGTTTTTAGTCACAGGGATAAAAGCATTACCTTTTCGGGTTGTGGCAGAGCCGTATTATGATATTGCTTTGTTAGCCCAAAAATTGAAAACTTCACGTTATAGTCCTTTTGAGAATCCTACGGGAATTTTTTTTAAGAAGGGGGAACAAGTGAAAGTTAATGTAGGGCCTATGCAAGGTAGGAAATTAGAATTAGTGATTGTTGATTTTAGCCGGCCTGAGGAAGGGGGTAAGAAAGAAGAAACTTCCCGTTACCCGTTACAGGAGGGGGAAAATAGTTTTATTGCTAAAAATCAGGGATTGGCTTATCTGCCTTATTATGTGGAGGATTATCTTGAAGCACCGGAGGTGATGTGTACTTTTTATTCCGGACAAATGAATGGTGTATTTGATCCAGCCCAACATTCCAATGAAGATTGGAAACAGATGTTGGAATGTACGGTTTTCGAAGTGATGGATATTAAAGGAAAATATGTTAATCTCGTTTTTGATGTTAAAAGCCTGAAAGAGAATTGCCCGGATAATGGAGTTGGTATGATTCGGATGTATGATCAGATCATCTTATGGGAGCAGGAATTGATGGGGATAGATCAATTTGGCTACCGGACAAATAATCATATGTTTGGACGTATCAGTTGGTCTGGACTGCCAAATGCAAATGGGAAGGGTGTTTCTTTCCCGAATACCGGAAAAATTGTAACTCCTGAGAGTATAAAACGAAATAACTGGGTCATTGGTCATGAATTTGGCCATGTGAATCAAGTACGGCCGGGGTTGAAATGGCATGGAACGACAGAGATAACAACTAACATTTATGCAGCTTGGGTACAATACAAACTTAACCCCGAAGGACCTTTGCGTATTGAACATTCTAAGAGCCCTGACGGAACGGGAGAAAAGGTGATTGGAGGGCTTTTCAATTGGCATTTTAATCATTGTGTTGTAGGGGGTAAGCCACTGCTTTATAATCCGGCAACTCCTTTTAAGGCACCTTGGTCGGATAATAAGAATCCGTTTGTCCGTTTATGTCCTTTTTGGCAATTACAGATATACAATGTATTGGCAGGAATGGGACAACCTGATTTTTATGCCCAAATGAGTGAGCGGGTACGTAAGACCAATGAAAAAGGGCTTTCGCCTGGTGAATTGCAAATTAATTTTGTAAAGAACTGTTGCGATGTTATGCAAAAGGATATGACTTCTTTTTTCATACACTGTGGCATGTTGCGTCCTGTTGATGGCGAAATAGGAGATTATGGAGGGAATCGTCCTATGGTGATCACCCGAAAAATGATTGATGAAGTGATCCAGTATGCTTCAAAATATCCGCAACCTGAGTCTCCGGTGAGTTATTATATTACGGCTAATAGTATGAATGCATTTAAAAACAGAGCAGCTGTCGAAGGGAAAAAAAGGAAAGGTATAAAAATAACCGGGGAGAAATGTGAAATTTCCCATAAGGTGTGGAAAAATGTTGTCGTTTTTGAGGCTTATGCCGGGAAAGAATTGAAATGTGTGACGATGGTTGGTACAGGAACGGAGGATAATAGCGCTACCATTGCACGAGTCCCGGAAGGATGTGATCGGTTGATGGCTGTTGGTTGGGACGGGAAACGATTGGAGGTATTCCATTTATGACATCGGGAGAAGATTGATGAAAGAGTTTTTCATCATTTTGTTTTCTTTCTGTCGTTTTATCGGAAAAAATGAAGTGGTTTTTGAAACAGCTACAATGAATGAATTCACAGATTTGATTGATCATAAAGTCTGTTTTGCAGCCCCTCCTTATCCTCAGATTAATGAGATTGACGGAAACAGAGTGCAGGAAAAATACGTTTTTGTTTTATTCCTGAAAAATATACCTATAAGGTTGTAAAACACTTCGTCGTTAATCCGGAGTTATTTTTGTCTGTGGATGAGGATATGGATATATTTGTATGTGATTTGTTCCCCCTTGTTTATTGGGAAAAAAGTAATATCCGTCAGGAAATGTCAAAAAATAGAATCATATGTTACGACCTTTTATTAGTACATTTACGCTATTAGTGCTGGTAAATACTTTTGCTATAGCACAAATTATGGGAAAAGTTTATCTGGATAGGAATGAAAATGGAAGGCAGGATCCCGGAGAGAAGGGGATCGCTGGAGTGATGGTGCAGGATGGATTAAATGTGGTTATTACTGCTGCGGATGGAACATTTTGTTTGCCTGGACACAAAAAGGTAAGGTTTATTGCATTGACTCCTCCGGATGGTTTTCAGGCTTCACCTTGTCACTACGTTCGGTATGAAGGAACGGATAAAACCTATCAGTTAGGACTATGCCGTGCCCCGCTTCCTGCCGCCGGAGCTTATTCTTTTATACAGATTGCCGATACTGAAACTTCCTTGTATGGTGATTGGATAGATAATCTAAAGGAATATGTGAAAACTAATCCTACAGCTTTTGTCATACATACGGGAGATATCTGTTATGAGGCGCATCAGGAATTTCATGGTAAATATTTACGTTCAGCTGATGTAGGGGTCCCCGTATATTATTGTGTCGGGAATCATGATTTGCGTGAAGGTAAGTATGGGGAGGAACTGTGGGAAAGTTATTTTGGGCCGGTGTGGTATTCATTTGAGGTTGGAAATGTACATTATATCGTGACGCCTATGCTCGGAGGTGATCATACTCCTTCGTATCGTCGTGAAGATCTTGTCCGTTGGTTACAAAACGACCTGAAATTAGTGGCAAAGGACAAAAAAGTTGTATTGTTCAATCATGATTTGTGGTTTGGAGAGGACCACATGATTTTCAAGGACAACAAAGGGAGACAAATTGATTTTGCGGAATATGGATTAGAAGCAGTCATTTATGGGCATTGGCATTGCCATTACTATAAACAGTTGAAGACGGGGCTAAAGACATTCTGTTCGTCCACTCCGGATAAAGGAGGCATTGATCACGGAACTTCCTGTTTCCGCGTATATCAGGTGGGACAACAGGGAGATCTGTCCTCTGAAACACGTTATTCTTATGTGAGGGGAGAGTTAGCTGCGGTATGTCCTGCAGAAGGAGAAACTCTGGTTTGTCCCGATGGAAAAATGAATGTGCGGGCGAATGCCTACCGGACGGTTTCCCGGACAAAACGAGTGACTGCGGTAGTAGAGCAGAATGGAAAAAATGTGTCTTCTGTTGTATTGTCTCCTGAAACGGGTTGGGCTTGGAGTGGCAAGATACGGGTGAGGGATGGAAAGCAGCGCTTGAGGATTACTGCTGAATTTGAGGATGGCACGGTGTTGACCCGTCGTGTCGATTACCGGATCAGCTTTGATACACCGGAAGTCTGTGAAAAGGAAGTTGTTTGGGCAGGACTTCGTGGTAATGCGGCCCATCATCAGGTGGTAGAGAAACAGGTGAGCTTGCCTTTGCAAACCAGATGGGTCCGGAATGCGGGAGGCAATGTGTTCATGTGCTCGCCTGTAATTGCCGGGGGAAAAGTGTTTGTTGCAACGATTGATGATGATAATGGGGAGAAATGCGGAGTGAAGGCTTTCAACGAGTCGGACGGTAAATTGTGCTGGACGGTGAAAACTTCCAATTCTGTAAAAAATACGATTGTTTACGAAAATGGACGGATTTTTGCAGTGGATGCAACAGGTTTTTTGTATGCTATTGATGCGGAACAGGGAACAGTGTGTTGGAAAATGCAGCTTCCGGTACCATTCTTACCTCCGGTGGATGAAGGATTGGCTGTGGACCATGGAGTTGTATATGCTGGTCAAGGGAGTGGTATTTGTGCTGTCCGGGCTGGGGATGGAAAGATTTTATGGAAAAACGAGGCTTGGAGTGGTGGTGAGGGGACGACCTCAACTTTCACGGTTGGAGACAGGGTACTTGTTGCTTCGGCACATTGGAATGGATTATTTGGGCATGATGTGGAAAATGGCTCTTTGTTGTGGAAGAAACGGGATAGTCAGATGCGCTTCCGGGATGGTTCGGCCACTTATTATGACGGTAATTTTTATTTGGCTTCAAGTGATCGCATTTATATGATTCATCCCCGTTCAGGAGAGGTGTTGAAAACGACAGAGACGGCCTATCGGTTTAATTCAGCTGCTGCTCCGCTGGTGACAGATCAATATCTGGTGGTGGCTACCTCCGACAAGGGAATTGTTGCTTTTGACCGTTTGACTTTTAAGGAGGTGTGGAATTACCGGACTGGACCAGCTATGTTCTATACTGTCCCTTACACACATAAGCAGGAATGTAGTGTTGAACTTTCTCCGGTACTCATCGGTGATGTATTGGTATTTGGGGCTAGTGACGGTTATTTGCATGCCGTAGATTTGGATACTGGGACTTATAGGGGAAAACGGGCATTGGGTGCGCCAGTATTTTCAAGTATAGCAGTTGGAGGTAATTCTTTTTATGTTACTGACTTTGCTGGTAATTTATATTGCTTTTTGCTAGATAATTAGATCGTATCCCGATAGGGGCCCAAAGTGTAAATTCCGATTTACATGCTTGGGGAAATATCCTGAAACAAAAAAACTCGGTATTTTAATGGAAATACCGAGTTTTTTTGTTTTTCTTCTTTTTCAGCGGTGCGGACGGGACTCGAACCCGCGACCCCAGGCGTGACAGGCCTGTATTCTAACCAGCTGAACTACCGCACCAATCTTTTAAAAACTGAACAACGATTTATTGTTCTCAATTGCGAGTGCAAATGTATGAGGATTTTTTGAACCTGCAAATATTTTGTTTGAAAAAAATGGTTCAAAAGAGAGATTTATTTTTCCTTTGATGGTAATGTTTTAAAAATGAAGTGTTTAACTTTTTGAATATAAAAGCGAAAAATTAATCCCGGAAAAATCAGGCTTATTTGAGTTTTTAATTAACTTTGACCTCAAGGAAAACAAATTGATTTTTTGATTCGTTTATCGGGACACAGATAAAAGTGATACCCGTAAATTGTAAAATTTATAAAATCTAAATTATTAATAATGAACGTACCAGCAGAATTAAAGTACACCAAAGAACATGAATGGATTCGTGTTGAAGGTGAAGAAGCAGTTGTAGGAATTACTGATTATGCTCAAAGCCAATTAGGCGATATTGTTTTTGTTGAATGTGAAACTGTCGGAGATGATTTGGAAGCCGGAGATACTTTCGGTACAATTGAAGCTGTTAAAACTGTTTCTGATCTTTATTTACCTGTAGGGGGTGAAGTGCTTGAATTTAATGAAGGACTTGAAGATGAACCGGAATTAGTGAATAAAGATCCTTATGGAAAAGGATGGATTGTCAAAATAAAAATTAATGATGAGACTGAATTAGATGGTTTGTTGAGTGCTGATGCTTACAAAGCGTTAATTTGATATATCCTTTAATAGAATTTGGTGTAAATCTCCGGGAAGCACAAAAGTTTTCCGGAGATTTTTTTTAGTTGTTCTTAATAATATTTCTACTATTGTTAGGTAAACTTATTGATTTATTTTAATTTTGGGAGGTGTATAGCGTGGGGGAAGTTGCGCTTGAATTGGTTTTATCCTTAATAAATGCAAATATGACACTTATCAAATCTATTTCCGGAATCCGCGGAACGGTTGGGGGACAACCAGGAGATAATCTGACTCCGCTGGATATTGTAAAATTTGTTTCAGCTTATGCGACTTGGCTGAAAATAGGCGCAGGAAAAAAGAAAGCCCGTATTGTTTTGGGGCGCGATGCCCGTATTTCGGGTGATATGTATGCAAAGTTGGTTTCTGCAACTTTAGTCGGATTAGGTCATGATGTAATCAATATAGGAATGGCAACCACTCCGACTACTGAGATTGCTGTTACTGCGGAAAAGGCTGATGGAGGTATTATTTTGACTGCCAGCCATAATCCCAAACAATGGAATGCTCTGAAGTTATTGAATGCAGATGGTGAATTTTTATCAGCAAATGATGGTGCTCAGGTACTGGAATTAGCAGCCAAGGAGGATTTTGAATATGCAGAGGTGGATGATTTAGGAGAGATTGTGGAAAAAGATTATACTCAATATCATATTGATGAAGTGTTGGGATTGAAATTGGTGAATCGGGAAGCTATTGCGAAAGCTAATCTGAAGGTGGTTGTAGATGCAGTGAATTCTATTGGTGGAGTTGTGATTCCTGGTTTGTTGAAGGCGTTGGGAGTAAAAGACGTGATTGAATTAAATTGTGAACCTACCGGATATTTTGCTCATAATCCGGAGCCTATTCCTGAGAATTTGACTCAGATTGCTGCAAAAATGAAAGAATGTAAGGCTGATCTCGGGATTGTTGTGGATCCTGATGTTGACCGTTTGGCATTGATTTCTGAGACAGGAGAGATGTTTGGGGAAGAATATACCTTGGTTGCTGTTGCTGATTATGTGTTGAAACATACGCCTGGAAATACAGTTTCTAACTTGTCTTCTTCACGTGCTTTGAAAGATGTAACCGAAGCTTACGGACAGCAATACAATGCTGGTGCTGTTGGAGAGGTCAATGTGGTTGCTAAAATGAAAGCTACACGGGCTGTCATCGGAGGCGAGGGAAATGGTGGGGTAATCTATCCGGAAAGTCACTATGGACGTGATGCTTTGGTAGGAGTTGGATTATTCCTTTCCCATTATGTGGCAGAAGGTAAAAAGATGACTGAATTGAAAAAGACATATCCTCAATATTTTATTTCAAAGAATAAGATTACTTTGTCTCCTGAAATGGATGTGGATAAGATTCTGGAGGGCTTGAAGAAAAAATATGCCAATGAAAAAGTTACAGATATTGATGGTGTGAAGATTGATTTTGCGCATGGGTGGGTACATTTGCGTAAATCAAATACTGAACCGATTATCCGGATCTACTCTGAAGCTAAGGATGAAGCTGCTGCAAACCAATTGGCAGAGGAAGTGATTGCTACTGCAAAATCGTTATTCTGATCTATTTAGGAATTGGTTTCAGTATCATTATGGATAAAATAAAGAAACCGATGGAACCTATCGTTGGTTCCATCGGTTTTGTTTTGAATGTTGTATTATGAAAATTCCTGTTGTGGGTCAGTAGCCATGGGCTTTGACGGTTTATTCTACATATAAAACCAAACCTTTCAGGTATTCGCCTTCGGGATGGTAAATACTTATCGGATGGTCTGCTGGCTGCGTCAATTGATGAAGTATGCGTACTTTGCGGCCTGTATTGGCAGCGGCTGTAAAAACAGTTTGCCGGAAAAGTTCTCTGGTCATAACTTGTGAACAAGAAAATGTGAAGATAATGCCTCCCGGTTTTATGATTTCAATACCTTTACGGTTGAGTTTTTTATAACCTTGAATAGCATTGTTGAGGACGTTTTGATGCTTGGCAAAAGCTGGAGGGTCCAGAATGATTAAATCGTATTTGTTGTACGAATTTTCCAAAAATTTGAAAGCTTCTTCTGCAAAAGCTTCGTGTCGTGGATCTCCCGGAAAATTCAACTCTACATTTTGATTGGCTAGTTCTATTGCCCTTGCAGATACGTCTACGGAATGGACCAGTTTAGCCCCTCCTCGCATAGCATAGAAGGAGAAACCTCCCGTGTAGCAGAACATGTTTAGTACAGTTTTATCCTGGGCATATTTTTCAAGTAGACGACGGTTTTCCCGTTGGTCAATAAAAAATCCTGTTTTCTGTCCTTCCAGCCAGTCAACATTAAATTTCAAACCATTTTCAAGGGCAATGAAATTTTCAGCTTTCCCATAGAGATATCCATTTTGAGGATTTATAGTTGCCTTATAAGGAAGGGTGGATTCCGATTTGTCATATATGGCTGTGATTTTATCCCCCAGGACATCTAATAATGCTTTTGTGATATTTTCTCTTTCCAGGTACATACCAACAGAATGGAATTGTACGACAGCGACTCCTGCATAATAATCTACAATCAGGCCTGGTAAATGATCTCCTTCCCCGTGAATTAACCGGTATACATTATTGGTTGGGGAATCCGTAAGGCCGGTTGCTTTGCGGAGTTGCCAGGCATTGACTATTCGTTGTTTCCAAAAATTATAATCTATGGGTTCTTCTTTAAAAGTTAGGATCCTGACTGCAATGGAGCCAATCTGACAGTGTCCTGTTGCTAAGTATTGATTATCTGAATTATAAACCTTAACCAGATTACCTTCTTGTAAATCGCCTTCTCCTTTGGCTATAGCTCCTGAAAAAATCCAGGGATGATAACGGAATACTGATCGGTCTTTACCTGGTTTCAATATGATTTTGTTTTGTTCTGGATGTCCCATTTGAATTGTATTTATCGGAGCGTGTATTTTAACACTATGATTTCGAAGAAAATTTATACTTTGCAAAAGTAATTAAAAAAACAAAAACATTCCTGTATTTATTACGTAGTAATTTTTATATTTCCCGGTTTGAAAATTGGAATATTTGTTAAGAAATAGTAAATTGCATGGATTTAAATCCAAAATTCCAGGATATGAAACTAAAAGTTTATAGTTCAGGAGAGGACGCATTAAGAGCTGTTACTGAACAATTGATAGAGCTGATGAAACAGCGTCGTGACCCTTTTCATTTAGCATTGTCAGGGGCCGGGACTGCACAAAAGATGTTCCGGATATGGGTGGAAGAATTCCGGAATGGAATAAACTGGGAACAATTACGGTTTTATTGGGTGGATGAGCGTTGCGTAGACCCTCAGGATGACGAAAGTAACTATAAGCATGCTTACGAATCTTTATTTCAGCCCTTAGATATTCCTGTTTCTCATGTTCATCGTATCCATGGAGAAAGAGACCCGGAAGTAGAAGCTGAGCATTATTCAGAAATGGTAAAATGGGAATTACCGGGTTATTCTTGTTTGCCCCGTTTTAATTGTGTAATTTTAGGTATAGGTGAAGATGGACATACGGCTTCTATTTTTCCACAAAATAAGAATCTATTGACAGATGAACATTGCTATGTGGTTTCGGAACATCCGCAAAGCGGACAAAAAAGAATTACAATGACCGGGACTTTAATTTTGAATAGTAAAATGATACTGATACCTGTTATTGGAACTGATAAAACCAATATTTTGCGGAAAGTGATTAATGTTTCTCAAACCGATGCTTTTCTTTTACCGGCCTCTTATATTATTTCACACGCTCCGGAAGCTATTATATATACAGATTCACAAATTAGTGTAGAATAATAATCCTTTTAGAGCATTTTGTATTCGCTGTTTTAAATAGAGTCCGGGTCAGGATACTGATTTGTCTAAGATTATGATATCTTCAGTACGATAGCCTATCGTGTGTATTTATCTGCCCGGATTTGAAATTAAGCCGAATACAAAATGCTGCATTTTTTAACATTGAAGAATTTCTTTTGCTTTTTCCAGGATTGTGGTGTCATCCAGTTTTACAATACCACCGTCCGGACCTTGTTCGATATGTAAACCGACAGCTTTGCCCTCATCATAATGATCGGCTCCGAAATAATTACGGACTGTTTCTTCGTCAATCCCCAGTTCAGTAGCTATTCTTTGCATACTTCCTGAGGGCAACATGTCTTTGATTTTTCTCAACTCGTTGAAAGTAATCATTGTAGTCATATCTCAAAAGTTTTATGGTTATTCGTTGGAATAAATATAGAGTTAAATTTTTTAATAAACAAATAAAACGTTTGCGGAATCGTACTTAAAATAATTAATAATATATATTATTTATGTAATCATTTGATTTATAGTTGATTAACTCTTTTGAGAAATAATTTTTATACAGGGATTCTTTTTTGTACTTTTGTCTTCCCGGATGGGGTAATCTATAAGTTGATTTATATGGAATTCAAGGATTTAAATATCAGTAAGCAGATATTGATGGCTCTGGAGGAAGCCGGCTTTGAACAGCCAACGCCTATACAGAAAGAAGCTTTTTCAGTGATTCGTTCTGGTAAAGATATGGTAGGTATTGCTCAGACAGGAACAGGAAAAACCTTAGCCTATTTAATTCCGATTTTAATGAAGCTTCATTATGCACAAGGGACTAATCCTCGTGCCCTCGTTGTGGTTCCGACCCGGGAGTTGGTGGTTCAGGTATGTGAGAGTGTGGAGTTGCTGACAGAGTTTATGGATATCCGCTGTGTGGGTGT
>URJC01000062.1 GCA_900548135.1 uncultured Odoribacter sp.
AGCCACTGGATCAGGTCTGTCAAGTGCCAGTGTCCAGTTGAAATTCGGATTTTCTTCCTGGATCTTGTTGAATTCATCTACATAAGGAGCTTCCTGTAAAGCCCGGGCTCCGTACCAGAACGTAACCTTCCGGTTGGTATGCATGGTATGGAACAGGTTAAAGATGTGTGAACGCATGGGAGCCATTCCGGCACCACCACCAATAAACATCATTTCATTATTGGTATCCCGGAGGAAGAATTCTCCGTAAGGACCAGAAATCGTTACTTTATCACCTGGTTTACGTGAGAATATGAAAGAAGAACAAATACCCGGATTTACAGGCATGAATGCTCCGGTTGCACGGTCAAATGGCGGAGTGGCAATACGGATATTCAACATGATGATATTTCCTTCAGCCGGAGAATTTGCCATGGAATAAGCCCGGTAGGTGGGTTCCGGATTATGCATTTTCAGATCGAACATTTTCATCTTTTCCCAATCCCCTTTGTATTTCTCGTCTATGTCCATGTCTTTGAAATCAACATCCAGTGCAGGTACATCAATTTGGATATAACCTCCGGATTTGAATTTCAGGTTTTCACCTTCTGGTAATTTCACTACAAACTCTTTTAGGAAAGTTGAAATATTCCGGTTGGAAACCACAGTACATTCCCATTTTTTGATACCCAGTACAGATTCGGGAATACGCATTTCGATATTTTCTTTTACTTTCACCTGGCAAGCCAGACGCCAGTCTTCATGTTGTTGCTTGTAAGAGAAAAAGCCGGTTTCAGTAGGAAGGATTGATCCTGCACCTGAATCCACCTGGCATTTACACATACCACAAGATCCTTTACCGCCGCATGCGGAAGGTAAGAATATTTTCTGTCCTGACAGGGTGGACAGCAGTGAGCTTCCTGGTTCGGTGGTAATCACCCGTTCGCCGTTGTTGATACTGATTTTAACGTCCCCCTTTGCAGTCAGTTTGGCTTTGGCAAGCAATAGTATACCGACTAAAATCAGGGTAACAATCAAGAATACTACAATACCGGCAGTGATGATTGCTGTATTTATTGCTAATAGTACCATTTAATTTTAAATTTTAGATTTTCAATTCAAATTATTCTGCCTGGGCAGTGTTTGCTGGGAGTGGTGCTTCAGTTGCAGTTGTTGGCTGAGCCATTGCAGTCATTGTTGCTTCACTCGCAGGTACATATTTTGCTGTAGCTTCCGTTTGCACGGGTTGGCCTTGGAGTTTTGTCAAGTCAATTCCCAGGAAGCTCATAAAAGAAATTGCCATCAGGCCGGTTACGATAAAAGTGATACCGATACCACGTAACGGAGCTGGTATATCGGAGTATTTCAATTTTTCCCGGATTGCAGCAATACATACGATGGCAAGCATCCAGCCGATACCGGAGCCTAAACCAAAAGTAGTTGCCTCAAGTACACTGCTGTAATTCCGCTGTTGCATGAATAATGAAGCACCCATGATAGCACAGTTTACAGCAATCAACGGTAAAAATATACCTAATTGGTTATACAATGCCGGAGCAAATTTCTCCACAATCATTTCCACTAATTGTACCATAGCAGCGATGATTGCAATAAACATGATAAAACTCAGAAAGCTCAGGTCAATGCCGGCAGCTTCTTCCCCCAGCAACCATTGCAGGGCCCCTGGGTTTAACACGAAATTGTCAAGTAGGTAGTTTACCGGAACGGTGATGAATAATACAAATATCACTGCGATACCCAGACCAAAAGAGGTTTTTACAGTCTTCGATACTGCCAGATATGAACACATACCCAAAAAGTATGCGAAGATCATATTGTCTATGAAGATAGAACGGACGAATATATTTAATAGATTTTCCATTTTTCAGTGTTTTCTTTAATTATTTTTCTATTAAATCTTTATTTCTGGAACGGTGTACCCAGATGATCAGACCAACGAGAATCAATGCCATTGCAGGCATGATCATCAAACCGTTGTTCATGTAGTATCCCCCGTTTTGTACATACCAGGATTCCGGAATAATACGGAAACCATAAAGTGTACCAGAACCCAGAAGTTCACGGAAAAAGGCTACGATTACCAGAATCAGGCCATATCCGAGTCCGTTACCAATACCATCGAGCAGGGAAGGCCATGGTTTGTTGGCTAAAGCAAAAGCTTCGATACGTCCCATAATGATACAATTGGTAATAATCAATCCAACGTATACCGATAACTGTTTGCTTACATCATAAGCAAAAGCTTTCAAGAGCTGGTCGACAATAATAACCAAGGCTGCCACAACTACCAGCTGTACTATAATACGGATGCGGGTAGGGATGGTGTTACGCATCAGAGAAAGGATGACGTTTGAGAAAGCAGTTACTGCGGTTACCGAGAGGCCCATCACGATAGCGGGTTCCAGCTTGGCCGTAACAGCAAGTGCAGAACAAATACCCAGTACTTGCACGATTACCGGATTGTTCTTACTCAGAGGACCGAGCAGGAATTCCCGGTTCTTGGCTGAAAATAATGCGCTCATTTTATCTTTGTTTTAAAAACGGTTCGTAATAGGTTAAGTAATTCTTAATCATTGATTCTACTCCTTTAGAAGTAATCGTACCTCCCGAAATAGCGTCTACCTGATTGGCACCGGTAGCGTTGCCGCCTTTGATGACTTCAATTCCAACCAGCTGGTTTCCGGAGAAAATCTGTTTGTTACGGAATTCCTCATTAAATTTCGGTGTGGTGATTTCAGCTCCTAAACCCGGAGTTTCACCCTGATGATCAAAGAAAGTACCATAAACAGTATTTTTATTGTCATCCAGGGAGATATATCCCCAAATGGGACCCCAAAGACCTGCTCCGTAAATCGGCAGGATGTATTTGGTGGCTCCGTCTACATCTGCTACGAATACAGGAAGCTCCCGTTTTTCTACCGGCAGGTTGTACTGCTTTTCTATATTTACATTGAAGGCATTACCTTCAATTTTTTCTCCTTGGGTATTTACGATAAACTGTTCTTTGATGTATTTACCGAACAGTTCTGCGGAATTTTCTGCCGTGGAAGAAATGTGTATTGCACTCAGGATGTTTTGTCTTTTTTCATTTTCCCGGTTTTCATTCTGACGCGGTTGCAATGAGAGAGATACAATAGATAGTAATGCAGCAACGACTACTACCAGCACCACTGAATACAGGAATGTATATGTATTTCCTTGTTTATTCATACCTTATTTCATTTTAAATTTTAAATTGTAGATTACAGATTGAATTCATTTACAATCTAAAATTTACAATTATATTACAGCTTTTGCTCTTTTCAACCTGCGTTTGATATTGGATTGAACAACACACCAGTCAATCAGCGGTGCGAAAGTGTTCATCAATAAAATGGCAAGCATCATGCCCTCGGGATATCCCGGGTTGATGCAACGGATGATTACTGCCATTGCCCCGATGAGTAAACCGTAAATGTATTTACCCGTATTGGTTTGTGATGAAGTCACCGGATCTGTTGCCATGAAAACCGCACCAAAAGCAAATCCTCCCATCAGCAATTGTTGATAGGCTTCAACACCTGCGATCGGTTGAAAAACGAGTGCCATCAGATAACCTCCTACAAAAACAGACAACATGGTACGCCAGCTGGCTACATTTGTCATTAACAGAATTACTGCTCCGATCAGAATGCAAAATACTGAAGTTTCTCCTACAGAACCCGGGATAAACCCCCAGAACATATCGGCTGTGCTGTAACTCAGGGGTTGCCCCAGAGCCATTTGTGCCAGAGGGGTAGCTTGTGAGATTGCATCGGCAGTGTCGCTGGCAATCCAAACCTTATCCCCGGAAATCATAGAGGGATAGGAGAAGAAGAAAAAGGCACGGGCTAATAAAGCCGGATTCCAGATATTCATTCCGGTACCTCCGAAGATTTCTTTACCGATAATGACCTGCGTCTTTAGATAAATGGGTGGAAAGCTTGGTAAGCTCCACACAAAGGAGCTTCTACCGGCATAATCATTGGGATTAACAAACCGGAAACCAGAAAACCCTCGTTGATTTCATGACCTTTCATTTGGGCTACTGCAAACTCAATCCCTAATCCAACTACATAAGAAACGATAATCATAGGAAGTACTTTCCACAGACCATAGAAAAATAATTGGAAAAAGGTGGTATCTGCCAGGTTGCCAACAGCATTGAAATGTTGATAACCTACATTGTAGATACCGAATAGAAGTGCCGGAACAAGGGCCAAAACCACAACAATCATGGTTCGTTTCAAATCGACAGCGTCACGGATATGAGTTCCGTTGCTGGTCGTTTGATTCGGCACGAAAAGAAAAGACTCAAAACCGGTGAAAACGGAGTGGAATTTCTCCAGCTTGCCTCCCTTTTCGAATTTAGGTTTTTGCTTATCTAAATAATTTCGTAAAAAATCCATTTTTATTTTAAATTTTAGATTTTGGATTGTAAATTGAATTCTACTTTGCGTGGCGCAATTTAAATACGATCTACAATCTGCAATTAATTGGTTTCTTTCATCATCAATTCAATACCCTCGCTTAAAATGAATTGAACGGGAGTCTTGGAAGTACAGACAAACTCGCATAAAGCCATATCTTCCGGAGCGACTTCGTAAATACCGAGTTGTTCCATACGGTCGATATCCTGGGCAAGACAGGCTTTCAATAAGTATACCGGGTAAATATCCATCGGGAATACTTTTTCATATTGGCCTGTAACAACAAATGCTCTGCGTTCTCCATGGTAATTGGTATCCAGAGTATAATGTTTTTTCGGACATAAAAATGAAGGAAATAGTTTTGAAGCTGAGAATTTGTTGAAACCAGGGGAAGCCCAGCCTAAAAATTCATAATAGTTGCCTTCCGGAATGACTGTGATTTGATTGTCATAGAATCCCAGATAGCCGTTGCTTTCTACTGAAGTCCCCGTGAGCACATTGCCGGAAATAATACGTTGTGTTGTGGTATTTTTCAATTTGCCATCAGTCAGATCAGCAATAGAAGCCCCCAATACACTGCGGTAATATAAAGGTTTGTTTACTTCAGAGCCAGTCAAGGCGATTATTTTGCGGGCATCGAAATGACCTTCATTGAATAAACGGCCAATAATAGCTACATCCTGAATGTTTACAACCCAGACATGTTCCCCTTTGTTTATCGGATTCAGGTGGTGAATTTGAATACCTGCATTTCCTGATGGATGCGGACCTGCAAAATAAGTAATATCTACCTGCTGAAGTTTATTGAATATAGAAGAGGAAGGAGTGTCTGCTTGTAGTTGCAGATTGATATTTTTGTTGCAGAGTTTTTTCAAGCAATCAAAACCGGTTTGCAGATTTTTTTCCTCGCCATTTAGTATCACTTCATAGTCAGGGGCCAGAGGAGCACTATCGAATGCGGAGACAAAAATCGCTTTGGGAGTAACCATTGGATTGGCAATGATATCGTAAGGCCGCTCCTTAATCAGTGGCCATGCACCACTATCTAATAAGCGATTGATGACTTCATCCCGATTCAATTTGTTGATTTCTGTTTTTCCGAAATCCCGATACTGGGTTTCTGCATCTGCTTTTACTACGATTTCCAGCAACTTACGGCGTTCACCTCGGTTGATGGCCTCGATAGTACCGCTTAACGGTGTTGTGAATTTGATTTCGGGATGTGTTTTGTCAATAAAAAGGACATCTCCCGCTTTCACTTCATCGCCAGCCTTGACCGCTAATTTCGGAGTCAAAGCGCGGAAATCTGTTGGCTTTAGCGCACATCTGGTAATTTTACCAACGGGTTGCACCACTTTCTCCGCTTCTCCGTTTAACTTGATATCAAGGCCTTTTTTTAGTTTAATTACCTTGGACATGTTGTTTGTATTAATTAAGTATTTACAATCAATAAATCACCTGCTGTCTGTATGGTGTTTTATAAAAAATGACGAAAATCAGACAGTATTATGGTTTTCCTGAAATAAGCCACAAATATACAAACCAATTACGTAATTTTGTCGTTAATTGAATGATAATTTAAAAAAGATGAGAAAATTTTTCTTTTTGCTATATGGAATTGATAGCTGTTAGCAAAAATAAGACAGAATGGCATACAATTTGCAAGATGTATACAAACTAAATTCTTAAATTGAATAAATATTGGAATCATGAAATCATTTTTTTTACTGTTATGTATTGCATTAGTAGGAGTGGGTGGATGTAATTCGTCAAAAAATATGGCTAAGTTGAGCGATGTGAAATGGGTATTAGAAACTTTTAACGGTGAAAAAGTGAAATTAACGGATCCGAATACTGAAATGTATATTCAGTTTGAGGATGTGGAAAAGAGAGTAAATGGCCGTGCTGCTTGTAACCGTTTTTTTGGAAACTACGAAATAGATGGTAATAAATTAAAATTTTCTCCTATGGGAGCAACCCGGATGGCTTGTCCGGATTTGCAGAAGGAAACTGAATTTTTTCAGATGCTGGATAAAGTGGAAAGTTATAATATAAAGGATAATACACTGTTCTTCCTGGCTAAAGGAGAAGTCGTTGCTACATTTAAAAAGTCAGAGGAAACTAAATCCGATAAATGATAGTTTGGAAATTAACTGAACACAAGTTTATAAATTGAATGGGGCAGCAAGGTGTTATGCTGTCCCCATTTTATTTTATCTCTTTGGTTTCGATTTCTCCTGTAAATACTTGTTTGGCGGGACCTTCCAGCCAGATGTTGGTGAAAGTGCCATCCGTTTCTTGCTCAAAACTGACTTTTAATATACCTCCTTTAGCTTTGAGGGTATAAGTATTTTGTTTGTCATGGTTTAGGCAGGCGACAGTCAGGGCGGCAGCTACGCAGCCGGTGCCGCAGGCCAGGGTTTCGTTTTCTACCCCCCGCTCATAAGTTGCGATTTTGATGTATTCCGGGGTAGGGGTGATGAAGTTTACATTAGTTCCTTCAGGTTGGAAGCCGGCTGAATAACGGATTATTTTTCCTTCCTGACAGACATCTGTCTGAAAGGCATCTTGTACTATTTTTACATAATGGGGGGAGCCGGTATGGAGAAAAAAATAATTGGCAGTTTGAATGATTTGGCTGACATTTTGCATTTTGACTTGTATTCCGGAAGCTGTGATCCTGCCTTCATGCGGGCCATCAACAGCCAGAAAATGAGTTGTAGTTGAAAATATTTCTAATCGGCGGGCAAAATCGACGATGCAACGGCTGCCATTTCCACAAAGGCTGGCTTCTTGCCCGTCGGCATTGAAGTAGCGCATCCGGAAATCATAACCCGGGCATTCTTCCAGTAGCATTAATCCGTCTGCTCCAATTCCGAATTTACGGTCACATAATTGGTTAACTATTGTGCGGGATAAATCGTATAATTGGGTACGGTTATCGATGATAATGAAGTCGTTACCTGCTCCTTGGTACTTGTGAAACTTAATATTCATATTGTGATGTTAACCTTTGCTAATTAAGAATTTATTAATAAAGACTTGGCAAAGATATTGTTAGTATTGTAATCGACAAAGAGAAGTTGAAAAGTAAACAATTTTAATCCTGAAAAGATATGAAAATAACAAAGCTTATTCTTCCGTTGGTTTTGGGGCTTACAGGTGGCCTGATTGCTATTTTTATTACTGACGGATTGAAGTCTGAAAACAAACAACCTGTATTGCAGCATGATATAGTGGGACCGGGGATGACAAGAGTAGTACACAATCCCCAGCAGGAAAATACCGGAATTGCAGGTAGTGTGGATTTACGGGAAGCTGCCAAAAAGACAGTTCCGGCAGTGGTAAATGTTACGCCTGTACAGATGGGACGGGTGTATTATGGTAATCCGCTGGATTTCTGGTTTGGGGGCGGACGGACACAAGTGCGTGAAGAACCGATTGATATGGGAATTGGTTCCGGGGTAATCATTACTGAAGATGGTTATATCATTACCAATAATCATGTAGTTGAAAAAAGTGATAAAGTGATGGTCACTTTAAATGATAAACGAAAGTTTGAAGCTAAACTAATAGGGACTGATCCGGATACGGATATTGCTTTATTAAAAATTGATGCGACGGATTTACAACCTATTCAGTATGGAAATTCAGATGAAGTAGTGTTGGGAGAATGGGTATTGGCAGTAGGTAATCCTTACAATCTGACTTCGACCGTTACGGCAGGTATCATAAGTGCCAAAGCCAGAGGCTTGGGAGGGAAAATGAGTTTGGAATCTTTTTTGCAAACAGATGCTGCTGTTAATCCTGGGAATAGTGGAGGTGCTTTAGTAAATGCCCGGGGAGAACTGATAGGTATCAATACCGCTATTCAATCTCCTACAGGGAGTTATTCCGGTTATTCATTTGCTGTACCGGTGAATGTCGCCCGGAAAGTAGTTAGTGATTTGAAAGAATTCGGTAAAGTGCAACGGGCTGTACTGGGAATCCGGATGCAGGAGCTGACGCCCGAAAGCGCAAAACAGATGAAATTGAAAGAATCATCAGGTATTTACGTGGGTAGTGTGATCAGCGGGGGAGCAGCGGCAAAAGCTGGTGTCAGGGAAGGAGATGTTATCCAGCGAATCAATGGTTATGAGGTCAATACCACACCACAATTGCAGGAACAACTGGCCAAATATGCTCCGGGAAATTCAGTACAGTTGGCTATCAGCCGTGACGGAAAAGAGAAAGTCATAGAGGTCGTATTACAGAATACATACGGGGATATTTCAGTTTCTACTGAATCCGGAATTCTGGGAGCAAAGATCGTTCCTTTAACAAAGGAAGACCAGTATCGTTACCGTTTGAATAAAGGGGTAAAAATACAGGAGTTAAAAAATGGTAAATTTAAGTCTGCCGGTTTGTCTGAAGGTTATATTATTGTTAAAGTGAATAATCAGGTAATATCCGGTGTTGATGATTTGGAACGGGCGATAAAAGCTGCCGGAGATGACGGAGTATTTATTACTGCCGTTAGTCCCCGTGGAAGGGTTGAATATTTCGCTTTTTCTTTGCTGAATTAAAAAATGTTAATATGTTAAGATTGCTCAAATTAACAAATTGGTAAATGAATAAAAAACCATACCTTTGCAGGACGTTTGCAGTGGTATAATTAGATAGTATGAGACAACTAAAAATCACAAAATCAATAACCAACAGGGAAAGTGCATCTCTGGATAAGTATTTGCAGGAAATTGGTAAGGAAGATTTGATTACCGTAGAAGAGGAAGTGGAATTAGCCCAGAGAATCCGTAAAGGGGATCAGAAAGCATTGGAGAAATTGACCAGAGCGAACCTGAGGTTTGTTGTATCCGTGGCTAAACAGTATCAAAATCAGGGTTTGAGTTTACCCGACTTGATTAATGAAGGTAATTTAGGATTGATCAAGGCGGCAGAAAAATTTGATGAAACCCGCGGATTTAAGTTTATTTCTTACGCTGTGTGGTGGATTCGTCAATCTATTCTGCAGGCTTTGGCCGAACAATCGCGAATTGTACGTTTACCTTTGAATCAGGTGGGTTCATTAAACAAGATTAACAAGGCGTTTTCGCGGTTTGAGCAGGAGAATGAACGTCGTCCGTCTCCCGAAGAATTGGCTGATTCACTGGATTTACCGGCAGAGAAAGTGGCAGATACTTTGCGGGTATCAGGACGTCATATTTCTGTGGATGCTCCTTTTGTTGAAGGAGAGGATAACAGCTTGTTGGATGTATTGGTGAATGATGATTCGCCTATTGCTGACCGGACGTTGATCAATGAATCGCTCTCTACCGAAGTTGAACGCGCATTGTCTACGTTGACAGAACGGGAGAGAGACATCATCAAGTTGTTTTTTGGAATCAATTGCCAGGAAATGACTTTGGAAGAAATCGGGGAGAAATTCGGTTTAACGAGAGAACGGGTCCGTCAGATCAAAGAAAAGGCAATTCGCCGTTTAAGACACTCTTCAAGGAGTAAATTGTTAAAGACATATTTGGGATAGGAATCCCGGCATAGTATAGGAAAGGGCTGTGTAAGCAGCCCTTCTTCATTTGTTTTAAGTCCTTTTGCCAGTATCTACTGTAGGTGGCATTTGATTTCAGAATAGCGTAATCAACCTTGAACTGGTTGATTACTCTGTTTTTGTCAAGACAGATTCTTTCGGGAATGAACTATTTAACTTGTTTCCTTTTAATGAAATAATAACACAAAGGTACAAAATAGAGGCTGATCAGGGTACCAAAACTCATGCCACTGATCATAGTGACAGCCAGTGGACGCTGTAATTGAGAGCCGATGTCATTTCCCCAAAGCAACGGAATCATGGCAAAAATACTGGTTAAACTGGTCATTAAAATAGGTTTCAGCCGTCTGATACCTCCTTCATGTATCGCTTCGAGCAAGGGGTAACCTTCTTTTTGGAGCCGGATTATCGTATCGATTTTTAAAATAGAGTCATTGATGATAATACCACTCATGACAACAATTCCAATCATAGACATCAGGTTGACCGAAACTTCGAAGCACCAGAGTATGATGATAGTGAAAGCAATGTCTATGGGGATTTCAATCAGTACAAT
>URJC01000063.1 GCA_900548135.1 uncultured Odoribacter sp.
CGTGTCGTTAACATTTCCGCAGATCATAATCCGGCAATTACCTGCGTGTATATATTGATGGTAAAATTGCCGGACTTTATCGGCAGACAAACTGGTGAAATCTTTATCTGAAATTTGGTTTGCATAAGGATGTTCCGGACCGAATAATAGCTCTGAGAATTTTTTTCTGGTCAGGAAAGCAGTTTTTTCGTTATTGATCCGGAATTCCTGGTGCTTGTTTGTGAGATAGATATCCAGTTCTTTTTCCGGAATGACACTTTCTGTCAGCATTTCAACGAGCATAGTGATGGTTTCCCGGGCATATTTACAAAGAGAAATCAGACTTAGCTCTGATTTATTTAATCCACAGTAAAAATCAGTATAAGCCCCGTAAAAATCGAATATATCGGCAATTTCTTCTGCTGAATGTAACCGGGTTCCTTCATTTAGCATATTTATGGCGGTAGAGGCTAGCAGAGGCTGAGATTGATAATATACTCCTGCTTCGAAGATAACATCCATTTTGAAAACATTTTGGGAGGGATCCTGTATGTAGATCACTTCAATGCCATTGTTTAATTTAAAGCATTGATAAGGTAAGAGTACCGGTTCTGATAATGGGACGATATTGGGAATTAGATTACGGTCGGGCATACATTTCGATTTTAAGTGCTTGGGTTATAGACTCTATTTTTTTAAATAGTATAGGGTAGAACAGTTGGAGGGGCTGAATATTGCTTGTGCTGTTGCCTTGATTTTATTGATATCAATTTGTTGATAACATTCAGTTTCTGTATTGATCAGATTGATATCACCTAAAAATTCAAAAAAAGCCAGATTGCTTGCCTTGCTTTGGTAGTTGATTTCACTATAAGCAATTCGTGCTTCTGTTTTATTGATCACCTTTTGTACTTCATGTTCAGAGATCCGGTCCTGGATAAATTGGTGGATTTCTTCATCAATAGCTGCTTCTGCCTGCTGTATATCTGTCCCTGCGGAAAGTTTGCCGCTGAAAATGAATAGTCCGGGATCCGCATCTCCGGAAACATAAGCGTCAATTCCTGAAAATAAACGCTTGTTCTTTATCAGGTTGACATACAATCGGGAAGATTGGCCATTTGACAGGATATCAGAAATGATATCACAGGCATAGAAATTCTCACTTTTTCTACCTCCCATGTGAAACACTTTATATATAGCATCTGCAGGTACGTCGTTATCCGGAACAATGAGCCGCCGTTCTTCGGTTTGCTGAGGCTCAACAGGGATCGGATCTGGAATCAGACCGGCAGGTGCTATGTCATCAAACCATTTTTTGACTAGTGCTAATGCCTGTTTTTCTTCAATATTGCCACTGATAGCCAGAATAGCATTATCGGGGGCATAGAAGCGATGGAAAAACGATTTTACGTCCTGGAGTGTCGCCCGTTCGATATGTTCAGGCGAAACACCAATAGTTGCCCAACGGTATGGATGAACCTGATAGGCTAATGGACGGAGTTTTAACCAGATATCCCCATAAGGATTATTGAGGTAACGTTGTTTGAATTCTTCAGTGACAACCTGTTTTTGAACATCCAGCGAACGTTGTGAGAAATTCAGACCGGCCATTCGGTCTGATTCTAACCAAAAAGCTGTTTCCAGGTTTGCCGCCGGTATGGTAATGTAGTAGTTGGTCAGGTCATTGGTGGTGTAAGCATTGCTGTCACCTCCTGCCAATTGTACATGCCGGTCATAGTCTTCGATGTGTTCTGAGCCGCCGAACATGAGATGTTCGAATAAATGTGCAAATCCGGTCTTGTCTTCCTGTTCGTTGCGTGAACCAACTTTGTAGAGTATGTTGACTGAGACAAATGGGGTATTTCTATCTGTATTACAGATGACTGTTAAGCCGTTGTCCAGTATCGTCCGGGTAAAATGAATCATATTGTGGTTTTAGAATTCAAATAATCAGACTATTAAAATGTATATTTAGATTGAGTAAGTTCTGTTAGTCGGTCCTGATAGTCTTGTAAAAGGTCTGTCAGGATTGCTGCAACTGTTTCTTCTTGAATGAGCATGGAAGAGACTTGTCCGATTTCCAGTTCTCCTTCCTGCAGATTTCCCTCAAAAATTCCTTTTTTAGCCCGTCCTTTTCCAAGGAGTTGGGCTAAATCTTCCGGGCCGGCACCTTGGTTTTCCAAGGTGCTGACTTGCTCATAGAATTCATTTTTTATCAAGCGGGTAGGAGCTAGTTTTTTTAAAGCTAACATTGTGCCGCCTTCAGGAGTCTCATACACCCGTTGTTTGAATAGGGGATGGGCGGATGATTCTCTGGCAACAGCGAACCGGCTTCCGATTTGTACCCCTTCAGCTCCTAAAATCATAGCCGCCAGCATGGCTTTTCCGGAAGCAATACCTCCGGCTGCGATCAAGGGCAGAGTGCAGTGGGCCGCAACGTTAGGTATTAAAGTCAAAGTGGTCGTTTCTTCACGGCCATTGTGCCCACCTGCCTCAAAACCTTCGGCGACAATGGCATCGCATCCTGCTTCTTCACACTTCTGAGCAAACAATGCGCTACTGATGACGTGGGCAACTATCATACCATGGGATTTCAGATAAGAGGTCCATTTTTTAGGACTACCTGCTGAAGTAAATACAATTTTGACCTTTTCTTCCACCAGAATGTCCATCAGACGATCAATATCCGGATACATTAAAGGTACATTTACTCCCCAGGGTTGGGTTGTGGCAGATTTCATTTTCCGGATATGTTCAATCAGTGTTTCACAGTGCATAGAGCCTGCTCCTAGTAAGCCGAGGCCCCCGTTATTACTGACTGCTGATGCCAAACGCCAGCCGCTGCACCAAACCATTCCTCCTTGTATGATGGGATATTTTATGCCAAATAAGTGTGTGATCCTGTTCATGTATGATAAGTTAATGAATTTACAACTTCTTTACGAGATTTACTATTTTTACAAAGCTACAAAAAAATAGCGGAAATTATATTGTAATTTCCGCTATCTGTAAGATTATTCTTGCTTTAATCTTTTTGGATATTCGGTAATTCCAAACCATATCCTTTTTTCTTGTCTTCTATTTTTAAGAATAAGCCTAGAATGAAGGCCAATATTCCAAGACTGGCAAAAACTAACATGGGAACAGTGTAATTATATTCCAATGGATTAGTGACTCCCGGGTTTGAAGAACGTAATACGGCACCGATGATCATCGGGAACGCATACAATCCGATATTCTGAATCCAGAATATAACAGCGTAGGCAGATCCTAGAAGTTTGTTCTCAACTAATTTAGGTACAGAAGGCCATAAAGCTGCAGGTACCAGGGAAAATGATATACCGAGCAAAATGATGGACAAATAAGCTACTGCAACAGCTATTGCTCCTTCCAATGCTGGCAGAACAAGGGCAAAAACTAAATGGCAGATAACCATTAAAATGGCCCCGACCATTAACATGGAAGCTCCTTTCCCTTTTCTGTCCAGAAAGTTGCCTAGCAGAGGGGTAATGGCTGCGGCTCCCAATGGAAATACAAAAAATACCAAACCGGCTTGTTCTGCTGTATAACCTAAGTTACATTGCAGCATGTTGATAGCATATTTCTGGAAAGGGAAAATGGCAGAATAGTAAAGTACGCAAAGCAAAGCTACTAACCAGAATACTTTACTGGAAAAGATTTTTCCGAGGTCTTTGATTTGGAAAGGATCATCTTTTTCTTCATCGTTTTCTCCCATTTGAAGTTCCAGTTTTTTATCCATAAAAGAATAAACAATAAAGCAGATTAGACCGATAGCCAGTAAGATAACGGCAACAGCAACCGGGCGGGAAACACTTTCCGGAGAAATTTTGTTGGCCAGGAGTGGGGAACCTAACATCACTACAGCAACTCCGACACGGGCAATTGCCATTTCAACCCCCATTGCTAACGCCATTTCTTTACCTTTAAACCATTTCACAATACCCCGGGAAACAGTGATCCCAGCCATTTCAACCCCACAACCGAAAAACATAAAACCGATTGCTGACATTTTGGCCGATGCAGGCATTCCGTCATAAAAAGGGGTGATATTCCACCACGATAACGGCAAATTCATGAAATTGTTCATAAAAGTTTCTGCTCCGCTACCTGTAAATGCATTGCTTACTGCGAAAAAGTTGATACTGGCCCCTGCTAACATAACAGCACCGGACAAAATGGCGGTGAAACGTACTCCCATTTTGTCAAGAATGATACCTGCAAAGATCAGGAAAAATACAAATACGTTCAAAAAGGTTTCTGAACCGGCATACCGACCGTATGCATCAGGACTCCACCCTTTTGTATTTTGTAATAATTCCTGTAAAGGAGAGAGGATATCCATAAAAATGTACCCAAAGAACATTGCTCCGGCTAGTAGGACAAGTGCCGTCCAGCGAATAGCCGGGACGTCTTTCATCAGTGTTTGAATTTTTTCTGTCATAATTTTGTTATTTAGATTCAAATATTTTCCACGCAACGCTGCCAAAGTTATAAGAAATAAATATAAAAGAGCCGTTTTTACGACTCTTTTTCAGTTTTTAGCAATTTACCCTCTTAATTATTTTCTTGTTGTCTATCGTTCATATTTTTTGAAAAATATAGTCTGACAGACAAATCCGCATAAAACTAAAGGAATTCCAAATAGTGCAGGATATTGGTATCCTTGGTGTACAGCAAGCCCTCCAATATATGCTCCTATTGCATTGCCCAGGTTAAATGCAATTTGTACGCTTCCTGCACCCAGCATTTCTCCCCCTTTGGAATAGCGGATGATAGATACTTGTTGCGGACTGGATATGGCAAATAGACCAGCCGTACATAAACACATCAGGACAATGGTAAGCCAGGAGAGATGCGAAAAATAAAATATCAGAAGAAGGATAATACATACCATCCCTTGTGTGGTTGCAGCAACTTTTCCCGGAGTAAAACGGTCAGCCAAACGGCCTCCGACTAGATTCCCAATGACCATTCCCAGGCCTGCCAGTACCATGAGACCAGTGATACTATCCGGTTTGAAATGGGCGGTATGGGTTAACAGAGGGGTAATGTAACTGTACCAGCAAAATATACCTCCATTACCTAAGGCTGTTGCCAGTAATATTAGCCAGGGAGCCGGAGATTTTAGAAAGTGAAATTGTCCTTTTAGACCGGTGTCCGGTAAGCTTTCGACCTGGGGAACCCACCGCCAGATCGAGTAAAAGATGACGATGCCCCAGCCGGTCACCAGCAGAAATGTTGCACGCCAGGAAATGGTGGTACTGAGAGCTGTCCCCAACGGAACTCCGAATAAATTGGCAACTGTCATGCCGGCGACCATGATGGCGACAGCTTCGGAGCCTCTGCCTTTGGCGGCCAGCTTTTCTGCTATAATAGAGGCTACACCGAAATAGGCACCATGAGGTAACCCCGATAAAAAACGTCCCAGTAACATGAAGTGGTAATTGGGGGATAAAGCTGCACATAAATTACCAAGCATGATAAATCCCACTAAAGTGAGTAGAATCTTTTTCAGTGGAAATTTACGTGCCAGGATAAGGGTTGGTGCGCCAACACATACCCCTAAAGCATAAGCCGATATAAAATGGCCGGCTTTGGTGATACTGATATTCAGAGCTTGGGCTACATCCGGTAAGATTCCCATCATTACAAATTCTGCAATACCAAGTCCCAAGGTTCCGAAAGATAGGGCTATAAGACTTTTTTTCATAATTTAATTCCGAAAACGTTATATACGTATGAAAATCGGAAAAGGTCGGAAACAGCCTTTACCGTTCCGACCTTTTGAAGCTTTTTAATGTTTAGACGTCATTAATAATTATTTTTCTTTGGCTCAAAATAAGCTTGCGGATGTTCACATGCCGGACATTTCATCGGAGCCTTTTTACTCTTGATGACATATCCGCAGTTACGGCACTGCCATTCAATTTCTTCATCCCGTTCAAATACTTTACCTGCTTCTACACGTCCTAATAGAGTGCGGTAGCGTTTTTCATGTTCTGCTTCTACCTTGGCTATCTGACGGAAAGTATTGGCAATTTGTGGAAATCCTTCTTCATCAGCGATCTTGGCAAATTCTGGGTAAAGTTGATCCCATTCTTCATTTTCTCCTTCAGCTGCGGCTTTCAGATTTTCGGCAGTTGTACTGATGATACCGGCAGGATAAGAAGCAGTGATCTCTACCATTCCGCCTTCCAGATATTTAAAGAATTTTTTTGCATGCTCTTTTTCTTGCTCAGCAGTTTCCATAAATACACCTGCAATTTGTTCGTAACCTTCTTTCTTGGCTACGCTGGCAAAAAATGTATAACGGCTTCTGGCTTGTGATTCTCCTGCAAATGATTTTAACAGGTTCTGTTCAGTTTTAGTTCCTTTGATACTCATAACGTTATTGATTAAATTGATTTAGCACTTCATTTTTACGTTGCAAGTTTAGTATGAACAAAGATAGCAAACAAATGGTTTATTTTTATAAAATTATAGTTTTTATTTATATGTATTGATTATCTGGTAAATGTGAAAAGGTAGAATGATTATAAATAACGATTAGTCTATACTATCTCTGAAATGATTGCGTGAAAATTTAGAAGGTTGCTTTTTTCTCAAAGATCATCATTGTTCCGCTTACGGGATGACGAAATTCCAGTTGTTCCGCATGCAGGTAAAGTCGCTCGGCTGCTTGACCGTAGAGTGTATCGCCGATGATAGGAGCGTTAAGTCCTTGAGGGTGGGCTGCATGGACGCGGAGTTGGTGGGTACGTCCGGTCAGGGGATAAAAAGCTACAAGGGTTTGTGTTCCACGGCGTTCAATCACTTGATATTGAGTAATGGCCGGTTTGCCATATTCGTAGTTTACAATTTGACGCGGCCGGTCATGTGGATCCGGGCAAAGGGGGAGGTCAATCAGTCCGGATGTTGTATGTAGGATACCATCGAGGAGAGCGGTATATCGTTTTTTTATGCTATGTTTACAAAATTGGGCTTGTAGTTGTTGGTGTATTTTCTTGTTTTTGGCAATAAGCAAGAGTCCTGAAGTTGCCATATCCAAACGATGCACCAATAATGGTCCGCTGGCTTCCGGATAAAGAAGCTTAAATTGCCGATATACGGAGGGCTGATCGGATTTACCGGGAACGGATAACATGCCTGCCGGTTTGTTGACTACAATTATCCATTCGTCTTCGTAAAGGATTTCTGCCTTGTATGCAAACTGATTGTCTAAAGGATTATTTTCAACTTTCATCCCTTGTAGCATATACTTTAAGATGGGTTCACATTTTTCTTTGCATGCGGGATAATAAAAACCATGCCGGCGAATTTCCGATTTCGGGGAATTGCCCCACCAGAATTCTGCCATGGCCAGCGGTTTTAATTGGTGTTGGTAAGCATATTGTAATAGTCGGGGGGCTGCACATTCGCCGGCACCTGCCGGAGGCGTTTCCCCGCCGGCTTCTTGAAAAAGTTTGCATAGGTTCTGGGTTTTTCCCAATGCATTGATTAGGTTGAATTGTTTAAATAATTGTTGTTGTAAGGCTGCAGAACGTTTTTTGCGTTCTGTCTTCAATTGTTGAATTTGGATTTCAAATGCATTTATTTGTGTTTGTAGTTTATCTGATTGTTGTGCCAGACGTTGTTTCAGGCGTTTGAATTCTGCTTTTTGGTACTGGCTTTCTTTTTGCAATTTTGCCTGTTCTTCGGCGCTAAGGTTATGCTGGCGGAGTTGGGCTCGTTCTTCACGTGCCTGGGTAAGGGCTATACGTGCTTTTGCCAGAATCTCCACAGCCAATTGCTGTTCTCTTTTTAAGGCTTCCCGGCATTGCATATACAGGATATCATTTTCCAGCTTATGAATACGGACGTTTAAAGCAGATATATATTCTTCTTCTGGTTTGAAAAAGCCATCAGCTTGCTGTAGGTCGTATATCGGAGGAACAAAATAAGCATGTCTGTTTTTGCCGTCCAGCATACCTGAAAAAGCGGCCAGAAATCCGATTGCTCCGGTTTCATTCTGTACAATCAATACTCCAAACATTTTACCTTGTTGTAACTCTGCTTGCCATTGTTGTTGTAAGGTAAGATACGCTTGTACTTCTTTAGCTGCTTCCACACACAAAGGATGAGGTGTGTAATGGAATGGGTAAGTGAATTTTTCCGGTAGGGCTATCGTGTTTATAACGTGTGTAAAAGAATGGAACTTCTTTTCTGTTTGTTCTGTTTTCTGCATGGCAGGGTGACTTGGATATTGGCGGATAAAGGTATAAATTCTGATTGAATTATTTCAATTCAATTCAATTCTGTTCTTCATGCAGTCAATCTTTTTCTTATATTTGAAAACCTAAAGTACGGTTTATGTTATCAAGAGATTTAATTGCTACAGTCATCAAAACTTTTTTTGAAGAATTGGATAACGTTCGGGATGGAGGACGTCGGGAAAAACAGGGAAATTCTTATGCCGGTATTTATGCTGCTTATTTTAATAAAGAACGGGATTGGTTTTTGCAGGCCCCGGTGGCTGAAATTACTACTTTTCTGGCGGATGATCCGATTTATAAGTTAGAAATGTTGGTCGAACTGATGTTTCGGGATGTGAGGGCTATGACTGATTTTGATATGCAAAGAGTGATTGGTCAGAAAGTATTGGAGTTATATGAAGTTATAGACTTTCGTGGTCAGGAATTTTCAATAGAGCGGATGAATAGAACGATTGAATTGAAACAATTGCTGGGGCAAGCCTGAATTTTAAACTCAAAAGCTCTGTTTCCATAACCTGAGACATGGGAACGGAGCTTTGGGTTTGTTAGAGGGTGAACTTAATTAATCATCTCCCGTACATATTGTCAGAATTAAAAAGGATAGTTATGAATCTGACAGCGTACGATAATGAATTTTTGATGGCCGCAATTGTCATTATTTCGATGGCATTGATATTTTATTCAGTTGGTGTTTGGAGTGAACGGATACAGGGAGGTTTGAGAGGATGGCATGTGGTTGCTTTTGGTTTAGGGCTGGTGTGTGATTTTGTGGGAACGGCATTCATGGCTGAGTTAGTGAGGTTGACGGGACAGGATAACCAGTTACATGCTGTACTTGGGAGTATCGCCATATTTTTGATGGCTATCCATGCTGTTTGGGCATTTGAAACTTTCCGGAGAGGGTCAGCGAGGGCAGGGCGAAATTTTAGCCGTTTTAGTATCCTTGTTTGGTGCATTTGGCTGATTCCTTATTTTATAGGTATGTATCTGGGTATGACCGCTGCTGCTAGTGTTTCGTAAATTGATCGGGAAGTTTGGACGGCAAGTCAAAATGTTTGTTTTTAGGGAGAATTGGGCACAATGGGTTGATTGCAAAATGAGGCACTAAGTATGATCAGAAATCTCTGCCTGATTTATCCACAGGAAAGAAATTATAATAAAGGGACAGTTTAATCGAGGTTGCCCCCTTGCGTTATGCTATGGTCAATCAGACCAACGTAGAATTGGCAGACCGAAAAATACTTGACTTAACTGAATAGAAAATGGGTTAACCTTCAGAACCCTTGTAATCTAACCGCATGAACAAATGGGCAACAAGATATTGAAATTCGTAATGGATTGATATTATGTGTTTTGTAAACACTAATAAGTGAAGTGCCCCCAAAAAGTTGGACGGGTCATTAACTATCCGATCCCATTGAATCTACTTATGATGCCCTTATCGGTCTGGAGTACTGGCTTTTCGTGAGTTTTTCTTTCTGGCAGCGAAAAAAACTGAACATGCGGAAATATTGTATTTTGATGCTTGATTCACTCGGTGGCTTTTGCGAATCAGGCGGAATTGTCTATCTTTGCATAAAAGTCGCTCACCTGCAAACTAACGACAAAAGCATGAGTATGGAAAAGACATATGCCTATGAAGTAGAAAAAATCTTTACTTCCTGGTATAGTTCGCTGTGTTATTTTGCCTTTCGGTATGTACAGGACGATGAAACGGCCCGGGACATCGTTCAGGAGGTTTTTGTCCGCTTAATGGAAAAGCGGCAGGCATTTCAAAATGAGCAACATCTGAAAAACTTTTTATATCTGACCATAAAAAACGATTGTCTGAACCATTTACGCAACTGTCTTTCGCGGGAACACTACCTGAGTTATCTGAAACATGAAGGAGAACAGGACGAATTCGAATGCCGGATGATCGAAACTGAAATTTTCAGCCGGCTGAGAAAAGCAGTAGAAAAATTGCCCCGTGAATGCCGTAAAATATTCGAGTTGTGCTATTTCGAGGGGATGAATAACGAGAAAGCGGCCCAAACCCTGCAAATCAGTATTGAGACGGTAAAAGCCCAAAAGAAACGGGGCAAACAGATATTGCGGAAAAATCTGCAAGAGTTGTACCCGCTGTTCGCCTTATTATTCGGTCTGTGATTCCGGTTACTTTTTCCTTAATTAATCCGAAGTTCCCGGTAAAATAAAAAAAATTCATTTTCATTTACCCCTTTTTGCATATCATCGTGTAATAATAT
>URJC01000064.1 GCA_900548135.1 uncultured Odoribacter sp.
TAAATATCATACCCCACCGCTGACTGCCTCCGGTCAGATAATTGGCTACCTGATTGAGTTGTCTAGCAAACTCATCACTTTCTTCAAATTCTCTGAATCTGCGTTCTACTTCACCTTTGTAGGCTGCTATGAGATACAGTTTGGCATCTTCGAATGACATAGGCAGTCTAAACCGTTCTTTTATAATCCTCTGGCGAAGTAGCTTTGATTTCAGTTCCTCTACGAGGATCGCATTCTTCTGGTCTATTGTTTCCATTCTCATTTTTAGTTTTTAATTTCTGATTCAACCAGTTCTGGAAGTGGTTTTTGACCTCTTCAATCGCTCTGGCTCTTATTCCTTTTTTCTTTTGGAAAGCAAAGAATGTATTTAAGTAATCCATTAATTCCGCCTGCGTAACCGGTTGTGATATGCGTGCTTGTATTTGGGATTGCCATTCCCGGTCTGATAGCAGGGAACTCTCCAACTTTTCCAAACTCATATATCCTTCCTTATAAAAGGAATTATCTTTATCTACATCTTTATCTTTTATATTATAATGCGTCACGTTATCCGTTACACTTTCCGCCCCGTTTACCGTATCGTTATGCGTCACGTCTACCGTTGCATTTGAGATACGGTCAATGATACAGTAGGAGGCAGGAATATTATTACCAGTCCCTTTCTGATATGTGATGAGACCTCTTTCGCTGAGTCTGTCGCGAGCTTTGAGGATATTGTTTCTAGAGATCCCCAACTGCGCGGAGATTAACTCAGTCTTGTATTTGAAAGGCATTTGCCATCGTGCCTGATTCGCTTTGTCAAGCAGAAAGAAGTAGAGACAAATATCAGATTTGCTGAAGGTATCATATTCATTCTCTACCCAGAACCTATTGAGTAACTCATATATATTCATAGTCACTGGTTGTTGCGTTATACCTTGAATCCGTTTTTAGGTTTGTTGCGGACTGTACTCTGCATAGAGGCGAGTATCTCATCGTAGGATTTTGTGGTAACTACTTTACGCCCTTCCTCGATCCATTTAAGCAGTTCATCTTCGTAGAAATAGAGTTTCTTGCCCCTTTTATAAGCCGGAATCAACCCTTTGCGTGCGAGAGTGTAAATGGTTGGCTTGGCTTTCTGGGTAATGATACATGCATCGTCAATACCGATTATGCGATGCTTCTCGGTCGGAACCTGCGGTTGTAAAGATGAAACCATATTCCGCAGTTCCATTACTTGGGTTGTCAGTTCACTTACCGCCTGTGGCAGCTGTTCGAATGTGATAATTTCCTTTGTCATAATCTATATGTTTTATAATTATTTGTGAGCAAAGGAAAGCGGTTATTCAATGGTGTAATAGGTAACCAGATAATAACCCGCTAAATAACCAATCATTATTTATCATTCTGAACCTAATACATAAAAAAACTCCACCCGGAACAGAAATACCAGGTGGAGTTGAATCCCAAAGTATAGAGTATTACAAATCTGATTTTATCTTGATTCGGCAAGGTCCTGACATCCTCAGTTTCCTGACAATGGTTGTAACCTCTGTATCATATAATTTGTCCGCAAATACATATTTGATAAACTGTGCAACCTCCGATCCCGATTTTTTGAATTGGTTCCCGATATTCCAGCCAAAATGGAATAAGTCGATATTATTGATATCTGATGATAATTTTACGCTGCCTGTTATATTGCTGAATTTTTCTGCCTCTGAAAACTGGAAGTCTCTGATATAATTACACAGCTTCTGCATATTGTCTTCATTCATATCGTTAACCAACTCTTCGAGTGTGTAATCGAGAACTTTCTGCAACGCATTCTCTGTCTCGATACGTTTCTTCTCCTGGGCAGCATCTAATTGTTCCTGATAGGGGATGATAATCTGTTTTTTCTCTGTTTGGGGTTCTTCGGCTTCTACATCCTTTGTTTCTATATCCTCATTTTTTGCATCCTCCGTTTTTAAAATCTCTTTCGGACGCTTGAAGAATATTTTCATAATAAGCAGTATCAAGGCATGTATAGCTGATTGAAATGACAGAAATATCGCCATGCAAAGTATGCATGTAATTAAAAAGGCGGTATTAGCAGAAAAGGTATCCAATAACATCACTCTCAGTACTACAATTCGTGCAAGCAGAGCGATACAAAATATAGGCACCAATAGTAATAAATAGACCGTAATATATGTTGATTTTTTCGTTATCATATGCACTAATTTTAATCATTCGTGAGCAAATATATGTGATGTTATTGATATATGCAAATGAGCAAAAAGCGTTGAAAGAACGCAGTTTAGAGTCCTTCCAACGCTAATTTTGGCCAAAATTTCGGGTTCGTGCAAAGAAACACATAACATCTGCAAAAATGATTTCAAAAAACGCTCATTTTTGGGCCTGTGTTTATTTGTATTTCGTTGTATTTTGACACCGAAAAAAGTTGAAAAAAAATTAATTATTTTCAACTTTTTTAAGAAAAACAGCCTATTTCAGCGAAATTTTGTTGGCTGATTCGCGTTTTTTCTCGTTCACAAGCTCCGCATAAATTTGGGTCGTTGAGACGTTGCGATGGGTCAGCATTTTACTCACTGTATAGATGTCTGTTCCTGCTGCAATCTGTAGGGTCGCAAAGGTGTGTCTGAAGCAGTGGAAAGTAACGTGCTTTGTAATGCCTGCATCGCTCAACCATTGCTTAAGAGGATAGTTGATCATACTCCTTGTCAACCCTTTGAAAACTCTTCCTGTTCCAACCTCTCCACAAAGCTCAAATGCCTCATAACTGATAGGGAGTGTTGCTTCGGTTTTTGTCTTCTGAGTCCGTATGCGAATACAGTAACCTCTGTCGGGAGCAATCCCGAAATCAGACCATTCAAGTTTGAGGATATCACTGATTCGCAATCCTGTCAGACACGAAAAGAGTGATGCTGCTTTCAGAACGGGTATCTTACATGGCGTAGCAGCCAGCTGCTTGACCTCATCCAGGGTAAGGTACTCTCTCTTGGTGTCTTCACAATCAATCTTCTCCAGATAGTCATTCAGATTCTCCTTGAGCATCTTTTCAATGTAAGCGATCCTCAGCAAGGCTCTGAATGTAGAATAGTAGCCGGAAGCAGAGTTGCGTGATACATTGTGATTGGTGTGCTTCAGCTGTTTTGCTCCGAGCAGGTAATCCTTGAACTTCTTACAGAGTTCTACATTTACATCACCAAATGAGCATTTGCCATTCACAAAGTTATAGAAGTGGGCATAAACCACTTTCCACTTATGATCCTTGTGCTGCATCTTCCTTCTGAAGTACTCCAGAAAATCTGTTTTCATCTTGTTTTTGTCCAGGAACCCGAACTCCTCATTTATAAGGGACTGTGTTCTGATGCAACGGATAGCCTCTGCTTTTACAAGCATGTCATTATTGAACTCCCGTTCCATTTCATTCTTGGGACGTGAGTAAATGTAGATGCCGAGATACTCCCGACGGGTCATCCTCATAGTTTCCGGATGACGGATTGCGGGATAGTAATCCAAATAGAGTGAAATTCTACCATTGCTGATTTCTCTTTGACGAAGAGTAACTTTTGTACATGTGTGTATCATAACCTTTGATATTTAATAAGTTAAATAATTAATTCGGAAGCAAAGGAATGTGGTTATTCAATGGTGAAACCGATAACCAAAAAATAACCGACTTTCCACCTCAATTTTTTCCAATTTGTGGTGGCGCAAGTAGCTTGTCGAGCTCGGAACGGCTGATTTTTGTGTATTTTCCTACCTTGATTCGGGGAATATTGTGATACTTTACATAGTGATACAGCTGGTCCCGTGTCAGGCTGAACTTCTCCATAGCCTCTGGTATGGTATAATATTGGGGCTCTTCAGGCTCTGAAAGACCTTTTGCAATATCAAAATGCTTCTTGGAATAGGAGACAGTAATACCTTCCTTCTTCTTGGGGATTACATTCTTTGATACGAAACAATAAATGGCGCTAAGTGTCATGCCGAACTTCTCCTGAATTTCAGCTACACTGTACCACTCGGTAATGTCTGGATTTGGAGCTTTCTTCTCAAAGTATGCATCAATGTGCTTTTTGCTCCAGTAAGTCTTTCCTCTGTTAAATGTTCTTGGGATATTATTATCCTTCGCAACCTTGAAGATCCAGGACTCTGCCACACCAAATTTGCTCTTCACTTCAGCAGTGGTGTAGAATTCGGTGATAGGTGGTTGTTTCCTTGTTGGAACTCTAAATTCCGCTGGATTTTTAAATAGATTATCAATATCTTCTTTTTTGATGAGAAACTTAAAACCTATTCTAATAGCATTAATCTCTCCTCGTTTTAAATAGCTATATAGAGTTGGTCGAGTCACTCCAAGATAGACTGCTGCTTCTGTAATTGTAATAAATGGTTTTGACTTGATTATTTCAATGGGTCTATCCTTTATTACAGCTTCAGTCATAATGTTATTGTTCCTGATAGCTTCTTCTCGCTTTCTCTTCTTATAAAGAAGATTAGCACACTTGTGAGAACAACATGTTGTAGTTGTCTTTTGTGCGGTGAACTCTTTGTGACACCAAGCACAAATTCGTTGAATTTTAATCTTACTGCTCATTTTTATTTCATTTATTTCTCCATTTTTCACGTAAAACTCCGTAAAGTCCCGTAAAATGGCGTAAAACTTATCCACTACCTTTCTAACGTGATTACTCACTGAAAATCAATGCGGTACAAATGCGGTACAAAAATGAGCTGAAAATGCACTATTTTAGAGTGCCATTGACTAAAGTGCAAAAATAAAAGGCGCTGATAATCAACGCCTTTATAATCAATAATAATATAATGTGATTGTTGTTAATCGGGGGTTACTTTCCGATGCAAAAATTCTTAAAAATATTACCCAGTACCTCATCCGTAGTAATCTCGCCGGTAATTTCACCAAGATAATGAAGACACTCACGGATATCCTGGGAGATGAATTCGCCACTGAGGCCGGATTCAAGGCCTTCAATCACACGTTCAATGGATGTGCAGGCATTACGGAGGGCTTCGTAGTGACGGATGTTACTAACGATGACATCGGAAGTATTGAGGGAATTCAGATTCACGGTTTGAGTCAATTCCTGAATCAAGCGATCCAAATTTGCCCCGGTACGGGCTGAGATCGGAATAATCTCTTCACCGGAGGTAAAAAGCCGGATGGTTTCCTGAGGCGTCAATAAATCTTCCACCTGATCGGTTTTATTAAGGACGATGATTAACTTTGCATCCGAAGTGAGGCGGGATTTCACCTGATGATAATATTCTTCGAAAGACTCTACTCCCCGATTCAGATCCGTTAACAATAGTACGACACTAGCCTGACTGATTTTAGCAAAAGTCCTTTCGATCCCGATAGTTTCGACCTCATCTGAAGTGGTCCGTATACCGGCCGTATCGATAAATCGGAAAGTGATTCCATTCAAGTTGATCGTATCTTCGATCACATCCCGGGTTGTACCGGCAATATCCGACACAATAGCCCGTTCCTCACGCAATAAAGCATTCAACAATGTACTTTTTCCAACATTCGTATTACCGACAATGGCTACAGGAACTCCATTTTTAATCACATTTCCCAAAGAAAAAGACTTACACAAACGGATCAGCAAATTGTCAATATTCCCGGCAATATGCCTCAATTCAGAGCGATCAGCAAATTCAACATCTTCCTCTGAAAAATCCAGTTCCAATTCGAGCAAAGAAGTAATATGCAACAGTTCAGCCCGCAATTTTATCAATTCTGCCGAAAACCCACCTTTCATTTGCTTCAGAGCCATCCGATGCGATGCAGCCGAGGAAGAAGCGATCAAATCAGCCACCGCTTCTGCCTGGGACAAATCCATTTTTCCGTTCAGGAAAGCCCGTTGGGTAAATTCGCCGGGAGTAGCCAGCCGGGCCCCCTGATTCACCAACAGCTGCAATAAACGCTGTTGGATATACAATGAGCCATGACAAGCGATTTCTACAGCCTCCTCCCCTGTGAATGAATGAGGTGCATGAAAAATAGTCACCAGGACTTCATCCAACAAACAACCTGCTTCAAGGATCTTACCGAAATGCACCGTATTCGCTTTTGCGTCGGTCAGTTTTTTCCCGGACGGAGACTCAAAAATCCGGTCCGTAAGAGCAATACTCCCTGCCCCGGACATTCTCAAAACAGCAATAGCTCCAATTCCGGGAGCCGTTGATACAGCACAAATTACCTCAGCAATTTCCATGACAACCAGAATTTATCGTTTTGTAAAATCAATCTTTTCATTTTTTTAAAGCATCATTCTATATATTGGCATAAAATATGCAAAATCTTTTCTAACAGCTATTTTTGACAAAAGTACTCTTTTTTGTCGAAATGACAGAAACGAAATTTTATACTTTTTTAAATACAGGTGAAAAACTATTGGAGAAATTAACACGTATATGAGGGAAATCAATAAATGATGAGGTATGATAACCATCTGAATAACCGGATGTAGCATAAAACAACTAAATAAAAACGACCTATTATGAAACAAGTATTATTTTTACTACTGGTATCTGTATTTACGTTACCTGCTTTTCACAGTGAAGCGCAAGTACAAGGGACATCAACTCCGACCCACTATCAGGAATTAACCAAACAACAACAACGGCAAGTGAAACGGGATCTTCGCAAGAAAGCCCGTGAGATAGCTAATCAACAAGCTTTCAACGCTGCAGTAGATGCTTTAAAAGACCGGAACTGGGTATTAATGGCCAGTACACTTTATGGCCCCAGAGGTTCGGCTATACCTGTATCCGACAACACCAACTTCATCCAATTTAAAGGAAATACAGTGTACGTACAATTAGCTTTCAACGGCATTGCAGGTCCGAATGGCCTTGGAGGAATCACCGTGCAGGGTACTCCTTCGCAAATCACGACCAATACAGACAAACATGGAAATATCACTTATTCATTCTATGTGAACGGTATCGCTTTAACTGCCCAGGTTGTTGTCAACTTGAACGCCGGTAGCAACTATGCCAATGCAACTGTTTATCCGATGATGAATGGTAATAATCTGACTTTCTCCGGAACCCTTGTTCCCACCTCACAATCCGGAATTTTCAGAAGTGGATTCATCAGTTATTAACCGGAAGTCTATAAATTACGGTTTTACATTTAAAATCTGTAAAGTAAAAGGCACCCCGCAAGGTGCCTTTTTACGATCATTATTAATCCAATTACTTAGCTTTTTCCAATTCCACGGTAAAGTGACGCATAATCGGAAATTCTTTCGTGATCACATAACCACGGGTAATAGATTCACGACGGTCATATACATTTTTCAGCGCAGCAGCAATCACATCCATATGGTTATTAGTATAAGTGCGGCGGGGAATAGCCAATCGTAATAATTCCAGGCGAGGATAACGGTTTTCGCGGGTCACCGGATCCCGGTCAGCCAATATGGAACCGATTTCTACTCCCCGAATACCAGCTTCTAAATACAACTCAACTCCTAACGTCTGGGCAATGAATTCTTCTTTTGGAACATGGGTTAACACTTTCTTTGCATCCACAAAAATAGCATGTCCACCCGCAGGTCGCTGATAAGGAATTCCGTACTCATCCAACTTGGCTCCTAAGTATTCTACTTGTTTGATACGAGTTTCCAGATAATCAAATTCAGTGCCCTCATCCAACCCTTGTGCCAAAGCATTCATATCCCGTCCCGACATTCCTCCATAGGTAATAAACCCCTCATTCATAATACAAAACATCTGGCATTTTTTCCAAAGTTCTTCGCTTTTAAATGCTACAAAACCACCCATATTTACAATAGCATCTTTTTTGGAAGACATTGTCATAATATCAGCATAGGAAAACATTTCTTTTACGATCTCTTTAACCGTTTTATTCTCATATCCCTTCTCCCGTTTTTTTATAAAATAAGCATTTTCAGCAAAACGGGCAGAATCAATCTGAAGATTAACTCCATATTTTTTACACAGCGCAGACACTTCACGAATATTCTGCATGGATACGGGTTGGCCTCCTGCAGTATTATTAGTAATTGTTAATACAACAGCCGGAATCTTGTCTTTCGGATATTTTTTCAGTACCGCTTCCAACTTTACCGGGTCCATATTTCCTTTAAACGGAAGTTCAAGTTGTGTATCAGCAGCCTCATCTATAGTACAATCAATAGCCAAAGCCTTGCGAAATTCAATATGCCCTTTTGTCGTATCAAAATGTGAATTTCCTGGTAACACATCACCTTCCTTGATTATCGTAGAATAAAGTACATTCTCTGCTGCCCTTCCTTGGTGAGTAGGCAAAAAATAATCAAATCCAAGAATACGCTGAATAGCCTCCTTCATCTTGTAATGAGAACGGGCCCCCGCATAACTCTCATCTCCCAGCATTAGCTCAGCCCATTGCCTGTCGCTCATTGCCCCTGTACCTGAGTCAGTCAATAAATCAATAAAAACCTGATCACTTTTCAGATTAAAGAGATTATATTTTGCCTCTTTAATCCATTGTTCACGTTCTTCACGGGTACTTTTACGGATGGGTTCCACCATCTTAAATGATTCTGCAAATGGTAATTCCATAATAAATATAATTTAAGTTGTAATTTTAAGATTTGCCCAATGAGCATCAGCATGCTATACAGCAATTTCCAGGTACCATAACCAACTACAAAAGAATTCGGCAGAATTCCTCCATACATCATTAATACTGGTATATAGAAATAAAATGAGTCTCAGAAATTAAACTCATCCCGCTTTTTAATATTTAAGAAAAGACGATTTAAAGGCAATATGTTTCCCATTGTCTGCATACGATTGCAAAAGTATAAAATAAACTGTAAAAACATATTTTTCAGCTATAAAAAAGTATGGAAAATCATAATTTTTCATGCGCAACTACCAACTTCTACCGGAAGTTAACAATATTCCCTCTCCAATCCCAAGGGCTTCCATCAGAAAGAACTAAAACAGATTGTTTTCAATATTTTGTATATTGAAGAAAGAAAGACCATTATCTGACCTCCCCGAAAAGGATAAAATGTAACTTCCTCCTGCCCAACAAAAGGTTACCGATATTTCTCTCCCCCATTAGTTCATCGAAAATGATATTTTGATATTTAGATAACTTCAAATCATTACCCAGCAGGCAACGGTCCACTTCAAACTCATATAATACTTTCAATTCCCGCTTAACCAACCCATAAATATTCATATGCTGAAGTCTGTTATTCCCAACTTTCCCCCACCATTTCATACCCCGCTCCAGTTATAATTTCTAACTACTTTTCTACCTTTTTAGCGTCATTATTTCCGAAATAAATTTCTGTGATTTTAATTCCTGACTGTTATTTCTCACTGTAGATTCTCCCTGAAATAAAAACGACAAAAGAAAAAAACGACTTTCCTAGCTATCAACAAATAATAAAATAGCATAAGAGATATAGTCCCCCAGAGAGAATCCAAAGTTCATTTCTTATTCTCATTCAACAAATCAATAATTTCATCTATTTCCGCTTCAGGCATTTTTTCTTTCCTTGCAAAAAAGAGATTTCAAACTACACCACACGGTTGTGGTGTAGTTTCCTTTGGGTTTACTATTTTTTTCTCCTCCCTTCTTTCGTCCTGTCTTTCCGTACTTTTTGAGGAGTTTTACTATTTTTCGCCGATTTAGCATGAAAAGCCCCGCCTCCCCTTGGTCCGCCTCTTTGATAAACAATATTGGCAGTCTGAACTTTTTCCTCATCCATCAACAAATCTGATATTTCCAGGTTTTCCGGTAAATCCACCACCTCGATCTGCTGATTTATCAACCTTTCAATTTCATTAAATTTAGTTTCTTCTTTCTCTGACACAAAACTGACGGCTGTACCTTCTTTACCTGCACGTGCTGTACGTCCAATACGGTGAACATATTCCTCTGGAATAGCTGGTACATCAAAATTTATCACATGCGAAACATCCTGAACATCAATACCACGGGCAGCCACATCTGAAGAAACCATAATCCGGTTTTTTCCTTCTTTAAAGGCTTTCAAGGCATTCAAACGGGAATTCTGTGCTTTATTTGAATGCAGCACGCTTAATTCCCCCTTCCAATGGTCCGCCAATTTTTCAACAATCCGGTCTGCATTTTTTTTCGTTTCTGTAAAAACCATAACCCGCCGGAATTTCTCTTTATCAACCAGCAATAACTTCAGTAAATTTATCTTAGTAGCAATATTAGGCACATTATACCGCAACTGAGTGACATTTCCCACAGGAGTCGCATGCGCAGCAGTTTCCACCCTAATCGGAGCGGAAGTTAAAAATTCAGATGCCATTTCAGCTATACTACTAGAAAAAGTGGCAGAAAACAAAAGAGTCTGATGTTTCTCAGGAACAACTTCCAGGATACTTCGTAATTGGGGCATGAATCCAAGATCCATTAAAC
>URJC01000065.1 GCA_900548135.1 uncultured Odoribacter sp.
ATCAGAATATTATATTTCAGCTCATCCTGAGGTATCGGCCAACATACACGGTTCCAGGCAAAATTGTCATTGTACAGGTATAGTAAAGGATATCCTTTCCGGAATGGAATACGGACAGCCATAAAATATTCACAACCATTTTCCATTCCTACTTCTCTCACTGCCTCATTATAAACCAATTGCAGAAGCTGATCCTGAGAATAATGCGAATAATCCTCAATTTTCAATTTATGATCTCCATCTTTGGAACGACTACGTAATGCATTCAATTCATCCAGAACAAGCTGCACCGGAGCATTTGTACGGGCCAAAGCTTCTGCTTTGTAAATGTACATCTGAGCTAACCGCATATAATACATCGGACAATCACCATCTTCTTTCCACAGTTTTTTCCAACTGATTACTTTTTTCCGTTTATCTGCAGCTTCATAGAATACGGAATCGAGTGTTTCTGTATAACGGAAAATATTATTTTCAGTAGTCAGGATCTCCTTGTAAGTAGTACTTGGCCATTCGCCTCCACCGAAAGACCTCTTCATAGAACCACCATCACCATCTGCTTTATCTATAGTAGTTTTTGCCAACCAACGTGAAAACATCAACTCTTTGGAGTTATAACCGTTGGCAAAAACATCCGCAAAACTATCTTCCAAAGCAAACCCATAATCTGTCTTCACTTCTTCTGCCAAACGGGCCGCCTCACTACAATCGTCCCCTTCTCCACGCATCAACAATACCTCTACTTTATAAGCCTTTGCCAATCCTTTGGAAGCTCTGAAAGGAGTTGTAAAATCAGGAGCATGTGCAATTGCATCATCCAAATCTTCCAGGATCAGTTCATAACCTTTCCGTACAGTAGAGCGTGCAATCTGGGTATTCTTCACATTGGTAGGAACACGCCGCATGACAGGTCCGTATTCACTATTCACATCCCAAAACCAGGAATAGTATTTCATCAGGTACAACTGTCCAAATGCCCGCATAAACCGGGCTTCCCCGATAATTTCCTGTCTTCGGGTTTCCGATAAAAGCCCTTCATCCAGACGTTCTACCCCATCTATCACCAGATTAGCTGCATTGATCAGCTCACTGATTCCTGTCCAACGGCTGGTAACATAATCAGCAGTCAATGATGTTTTCATCTCTGCCAATTCTTTTTCACTATTTCTCTGCATATCAAAAAATTTAACCCGCAGAGCCGCATCTTTGATATAACGGGTATCAAAATCATACCGGGTCTGACTCCCACTGGCTATCAGATAAGAATAAACACCCCTCAAGGCATTTTCTGCCGAAGTAGCATCATAAATGGCATTGTCTACCACTGTATATGTGGGCACTTCCTTGTCAAACATATCTGAACACCCCCCGAACAGTACCAACAACCCGAACGGAATATATTTAAAAATCTTTTTCATAATCAATTAAATTGTACTCTTACACCAAAGTTTATTGTCATAAATTCGGGGAACATGGAATAATCCAAAGCTGAACCTTGTATCTTATTCGAACTATAGCTTTCCGGATTCGGTCCCGGATACGGAGTGAAGGTAAAAGGATTATTCACAGAAGCTGAAAAACTTATATCACTGAGAACCGGAATCTTTTTCAACCATTCTCCGGGCAAACGATAGCTTAAGGATATATTCTGAATTTTCAGGAACGAAGCATCATATAAAAAGAAATCCGAGAAATAGGTCGAATTGTTGTTAACCAGACGGATCTTAGGATATTTGTTTGACGGATTTTCCGGGGTCCACCGTTTTAACGCAATATTCAACAAATTCTTCGGTGTTGTAGGTTCTATTGTAAACTGTTTGGACATGGCCGCCCAATATTTTTTACCTCCATAACTAAAAGTTCCATGAATACCCAAGTTCCAGTTTTTATAGTTAAAAGAGGTATTAAATCCACCTGTAAAGTTTGGTAAAGAAGTACCTAATACAGTCCGGTCGGCAGAAGTTCTCACATTCGCCAAATCCACATATCCATCCCCATTCAGATCGCAATATTTAATGTCTCCGGGCGTTGTAGGACGTTCACCACGTTCAGCATCTCCATCCTGCCAGGTCCAACCTTTAGGAGCTCCGGCATTCAAACGATCGATTTCCGACTGAGTCTGGAAAATACCGTCCGTCTTGAATCCGTAAAACAATCCAACCGACTTACCTTCCTGAATCACAGTATTATCCAAATCCGTTCCTCCTGACAAAGAAGAGGTAAACTCTTTATCCAAGCCGGTGATTTTATTGACATTTTTGGAAACATTAATAGAAAAATCCCAGGAAAAATTTTTCTTTCTTAAAAGAGTAGAACTCAACTCAAATTCAATACCTGTATTCCGGATCGTCGCAATATTCACATTCACTTTATCCATACCAGCGCTCGGCGGAAGCGTAATGGTATTCAGCAATCCTTCTGTATCTTTCATATACCAGCCGACAGACCCCCTGATTTTAGAACCTTTAAGTAAAGCAAATTCCACAGCAGCATCATATTGCATAGTGGTTTCCCATTTCAACTCTTCATTACCAATCTGATAAGGAATCACCGCAGGCAAGTCCATATACTTTGTATTCCGGAACACATTTTTCGCATCCGTACTACCACTAGCTGCAATACCAGTCTTACCCATACTTCCCCTGAACTTTAAATAAGGTACCCATTTTTTAACAGGTTTCATAAATTTTTCGTCACTTACAATCCACCCAAGTCCAATAGAGGGGAAAAAATCTTTCCGGTATTCGGGTGCAAAATTTGACGAAACGTCACTACGTATAGAAGCAGTCAACAAATAACGTCCGGCATACCGGTAAGATGCTCTCAATACAGTTGAAAACAATATGGAACAGCCTTCATTTCCCGAATGGTTTTTATAATTAGATCCCTGCCACAATGCAGTCTGTTTAGAATCGTCCGGAAAATCGGTAAAAACAAAAGAATTACTGACATTACTCCGGTCAGCAAAAGTGACAACCCCGACAGCATCCAGTGCATGTTTATCTGCTTGCAACGAATAAGATAACTGACCTTCCAGATTATAGTTCTGACTACTACTGAAGCCCTGACTCAAAGAACCTAACTGCCCCTTAAAATTATTACTTCCGGACACGGTTGTACTTGGATCATACATACGGCTACCAGAATTAGAATAATTATAAGAAGCCCGGAGTTTCAACAAAAGATCAGGCAGAATTGAAAAATCTATATTACCGGACAAAGTCAAGGTCTTATCCTGACTTCCGTTCTCGCTGTTAATTGTAATCAAAGGATTTTCCAACCATTGTTCTTTTCCCAAGGCATCGTAATAGTGATGCAAATAGTAAGAACCGTCTTCATTGTAAGCAGGAAGGTCCGGACGAGCCTCAGCAATCTTATCCAATGTAGGAGAACTGTTATTCCGGTCAGACACATCCAAACGAAAAGATATTCCGGATTTAATGTATTTAGAAATCGTCATATCAATGTTAGCCATTGCATTATAACGATTGTATATGGAATTTTTCATTACCCCTTTATCCTTGCTATATCCCAATGAAATATAATACTGAGCAGCTTTAGCACCTCCACGGATAGACAGATCATGACTCTGTTTAAACGCATTCTGCATCATCAATTCCATCCAGTTTGTTTTAGCTTCCCCAAAATATCCCGGAGCCACCAGATTTTTATAGGTCGGAAAATCCTCCAGATTCGTATAACCTTCTGCAATAGCAGAATTCCGGGTCGCTTCGAACATCATCAATTTAAATTCTTCAGCCGACAAAACATATAAATCCGTTGTCAGCTGCTGCCATCCACAATTATAACTATAAGAGACAGAGGGATCAGAAGTTCCTCCCCGCTTAGTGGTAATAATAATGACACCGGCAGCAGCTCTGGAACCATAGATAGCTGTAGCAGAAGCATCTTTTAATACATCGATACTCTGAATATCATTGGGATTTAAAGTATTGATAGCAAACCCTTCCATAGGCACATCATCCAATACAATCAAAGGACTGGCATTTCCGTGTAAGGTTGAAAGTCCGCGGATACGCAATTGGGCATTCTCACCGGGACGTCCGCTACCGGTAAGAATTGACAAGCCCGGAACCTGCCCCTGAATAATCCGGGCAATATCCGTTGCTGCCGACTCTTCAAACAGTTTGGGATCTACCCGGAACACAGAACCCGTCAAGTCCTTTTTCCGGGCAGATCCATAACCTACGATTACTACTTCATCCAAGTCATTTTGCTTTTCCACCATTTCCACAACCATGTTTTCTTGCTTAGCCTCAGCCACCTCAGTCTCCATTCCTATAAAAGAAAAAATCAGTTTAGTTTTCAGGGTTGGTACATTTATCCGGAACTCACCATTCACGTCAGTTGCAACCCCAACAGTAGTCCCCTGAATAACAACAGACACACCCGGCAACGGACTTCCATCGACATCCACCACCTTGCCTGTTATCTCTATACCTGTTGCCTGAGGCAAAGAAAATACCGTTTTATCCCCTTTTAACGGAGCCACCACAACAACATCATCCATCACCTTGTACCCCAAAGTAGTACCCTTGAATACATGGTCTAAAATCTCCTCCCAAGAAGCATCTTTCAAATCAATACTGATTTTGATTCCTGCCACCTCTTCGTCATTGTACAATAACTGAAAACCATTTTTTTTACACACCTCCGACAACACACTTATCATATCTGCATTCTGTCTCTCTATCGACATTCTCACCCGCTGAGCCAGTGTATTTGCAGATACTGAAAGTATCGTACAAAGCATAATACACGTACAAAGTTTCATCACCTTAAAAAATTTTCCCAAATCAGGATGCCAATCCCGACTTGATTTAGAATTTTTTTTCATAAATTTGATCAGTTAAATTGTTTGTATATCCAATTTTACACCGGATGACAAGTGGTTCCAGCACTTGCCATCCTCTTTTTCTAATTTTCTTCTACCACAATTTGATTCCCACGAACACTAAAATGAATATTGGTTGTCAATTCCAACATCTCCAATATCTTCGTAATGTCGCTATAGCGGGACACACTACCAGTAAATTTTCTCTGCCGGATGTGCTCATCCTCCAATTTAAAGTGGATGTCATACCAACGTTCCAATTTTCTCAACACCATATCCAATGGTTCGCTGGCAAACGTAAAACGGCCACGCATCCAAGCCGTATATAAATCTGTATCCACTTCTTTTTCCTGCAATTTTCCATCCACACACAAAACCTGTCTGCCGGGTTTTAATCTGATATTTTCCCCGGCTCCGTTCTTTCCGGCAACCTCTACACTTCCCTCCACCAATGTAGCAGCAAAAGATTTTTCATCTTCATATGCCATCACATCAAAAGAGGTTCCGAACACCCGGATATCCATCGACGAAGTTTCCACAATAAATACCTTAGAACGATCAGATGTAACCTTAAAGAAAGCTTGCCCGGATAAAATTACCCTCCTTTCATTTCCAGAAAAATGAACCGGATACTTCAACTTACTTTCACTATTCATCCACACCATTGTACCATCTTCTAATTTCAAGGAATATTCTCCTCCTCTGGGAACACACAAGGTGTGCCAGGCATGTTTCAATTTCTGTTCCTGCAATTTCTGTTCATAACTCAACTGTCCTTTCCTCTCCACTTTCCAATTTTCACCCATTATCATCCGAGAAGAATCGCCCCTGTTTTCCAACCCTATTTCCTGACCATTTTCCAATATTAAAACCGCTTGATTACAACCAGGATGTATATCATTGAATGATAAAACCTGCACTTGCTGTTCCCTTTCCACACGGGTAAAGTAATAGATACCACCACCAACCAAAAACAATAAAACAACAACAGCCGCCCTGAAAAACAGCAACCTGAAACCAACTCTCCTGTCAGCACAAGCCATATCCACCTTTTTCCAAGCATCCTCCAAATGAAAAGAAAGATAAAGGTTCAAATGTTTACGAACAGCAGATTCATCGCCTAACTCCTGAACCAGTTCCCGGTGCTCCTGCCGCTCTTTCATCCATTCTTCCAATCTTTCCTGTTCTTCAACAGAAAGCTTTTGCCGAAACAATTTGAAAATCAATTGACTAATATCATCCGGATCATTTTTCATAAGTTTGATTTTGCCACTGAAACACATTCAAAACAAGAATAGGTGACAAGGATGGGGTATTTTTTTATTATTTGTACAGATAATTATACATGCTTGCCTCACATATGGAAATAGGGAGCAATACTCCCGACTCTTTTTTCCCTTCAGGCGACTATAAATCAGGAAATAACAATAAGAGTACAACAAATAAATCTCCCAAACGGGTTTTCAGATAATTTTTTGCTCTTAATTTCTGAGTTTTGACTGTATTGACAGAAACATTCAATTGTGCCGCAATTTCCTTTTCTTCCTGACTTTCTATATACGACATTTTAAATACCTCACGGCATTTTTCCGGTAACTCTTCTATAGCGGCAAAAATTTCGGCAACCACTTCGCTACGAATCTGCTGATATACATAATGTTCATCATCTTCTTCGTGAATATCCAATTGTCGGTAATTACGTCTCTGAATCTCCCTATCCCTTAAATAATTCAATGAACGATTCTGTACACTATTGTATAAGAATGTTTTAACAGTTTTATAATTCGGAAAAGTTTTCAAATCATGTTTCCAGAAATTAATAAAAACATCCTGCACAATATCCTCTACTGCATTGGGATCATGAATAATTTTTGTCGCAAAAAAGCATAATGACCGATAAAAGGCATCAAACAGCAGCTGAAAAGCCGCTTTTTCCCGTTTGACTAGTCTATTTATAAAATCATCCGATAACAGATAATCATTCATATTCTCACTCATTTACTGAAAGTATTAAACGGACGTTTTTTTTCATGTTGTTACGTAGAGGATTGAAATCAGGGAATAAAAATCAGAAAGATGAGAGAGATTCTGATAATTAAATTGTTATTTGTATTATTTGAAATGTGGTGATAGTTGTAATTGTTAAAAAAATTGTAACAAAAAAAACGTCCGTTTTCTTGGATTTAGGAAGTAAATATAAGAATAAAAACCAAGATTACACTTTCTAACCTTACACAATTCATCTTTTTCCTTCCATTCCGATAACGGGCACTGTCATTCCGAACACAGTCCTCTCTAAGCAATTCTGAATGTTTTTTCTGTTCCCTTGATAGGATTAATTCAGATTAGTATAAACACTACCTTTCAATACGTATTTACATACTTTACTTCCCTTAACATTTAGGATAATTTTGCAGTTAGTAAATTATATCCTTAAGTGAAAGAGTATGTCAACTTTAACCGATAGGCTGAAAGAAGATATTCATTATATAGAAAGTTTGAACAGTTGTATGAATTGCGGTGTATGTACGGCAATATGTCCTTCTGCAGAATTCTATAATTATGATCCCCGCGTCATTGTCGATACGGTACAACGCCAGGACGAAGAATCATTGGAAAATCTTTTAAAGTCAGAAACTATCTGGTATTGCGGGGAATGTATGTCTTGCAAAACCCGCTGTCCCCGTTGTAACACTCCCGGTGGCGTAATCATGGCTCTCCGTCGTCTATCCCAGGAAAAAGGTTGGTTCACCACTTCAGAAAAAGGACGTCAACAATATGCCTTACAAAAAATATTAGGTAACAATATCTTACAATACGGATACTGTGTAACGCCCGACATTGTAAAGCCGGAAATGCATCCCGAACAAGGTCCTGTCTGGGAATGGATTTACGAACACAGGGAGGACATATACGAAAAAACACATTCCAATTACCGGAAAGCAGGCGCAGGTGCTTTACGTCAGGTGGATGATGAATCTCTTGCAGAATTAAGAAAAATTTTTGATGTTACCGGAGGAACTGAATTTATGGAGCACATTGAGGCCTGCTCTATGGAAAAAGCACAAGAAATGGGTATAGACAAAGAAAGTTACTTCCTGCATACTTATACGGATAATAGTGGGCAACATTCAGAGAAATGATGAAAGCACTAACAGTAACTATTTTCTATCCTACAAAAGAAACCAGCTTGATAGATTTATTCTGAATATTCAAAATTTTGAACCCAGCAACTTGATCGTATGAATTTGGAAGGGAAACAACAAATATGGAAAGACTATCAGAAAGAAATAGCTAATGATAGATATTACTATGCCCGTAGCTGTATCCGGCAAACTTTTTTCCCGGGTTCAGAATGGGCTTATCTGGATATTCTGGGTAATAAATTAGAAAAGACAATTTTTGATGATCCGAAACATACCACATGTACAGGAATCGGTTACCATGCTGATGTCGTTCCTATCGAAACTATCATGACGGTAGTAGCTCGCCATTTTGCCCTTATGACAGAAGCCGGATTTGAGAATATGACTCCATCCTGTATTACCTCTTTTGGTATCTATACCGAAATTCTGCACAGTTGGGAAACTCATCCCGAACTTGAGGAAAAGACACGGGATTACCTTTGGAAAGCTACAAAACGGGAATTCAAAAAACCCAAAAACCTAGCCCATACTTCAGATGTGATTTATAAATTCCGAAATGAAATAGCAGCCCAGCAAAAATACAAACTGATCGATGTCCATACAGGACGTCCATTACAAGTAGTAGACCATATCGGCTGTCATTATGCCAAAATGTTCCCGACCAAAGGCATCGGAGGAGCTGAATTTCCCGCTGTACTCTCCGGAATGGTCACCGCCTGGGGAGGAGAGCCGGTTGACTATCCGGAAAGACGGCATTGTTGCGGTTTTGGATTCCGTAACTACTTAGTAATGGCTAACAGGGGGTTCTCTGTAGCTAACTCCAAGAAGAAATTTGAATCCATGCAGCCCTATGAACCGGATTTCATTATCACCAATTGTCCCGGATGCGCCATGTTTTTGGATAAATGGCAATACACCATCAGTGAAATGGAAGGGACTACTTATGGAAAAAACGGATACGGAATTCCTGTGCTTACCTACGAAGAAGCCGCAGCCCTTGTCCTTGGATATGATCCTTGGGAAATTGGCCTTCAGATGCATCAGGTGAGTGTTGAACCCTTATTGGACAAGATGGGTATCGGTTATGACCCCGAAGCGAAATACAAAAATGCCAAAGGTGAAGATATGGGTAACCCAGCCTGTCCAACTTACCTCAAAGTATAAAGAAAACACCCTGAGGTATTCAATTTCATATCCTAATACAAATTTTGTAACCCGAAATAGTATGAGCGTTATTATAATAGGTGCAGGACCTGCTGGCTGCGAAGCAGCCTACCAATTGGCACAATCCGGTCAAACGGTTGAACTGATCGAAAAAGAATGTGAAACCGGAGGTAACCTGAATAATTGGTATCAATTGTTTCCAGACCGTAAGAGTGCCAAAGACCTGAATCAACACTTACGCCAACAGGTAAACCACCCCAATATTCGTTTACATCTGAATGCCGAACCTATAAAAATCAATCCTCGGGGACAAGGAGATTTTCAGGTAGAATTGAATGAAGGAAGTCTGCTAAAAGGTCAGGCAATATTGATTTCTACAGGCTTCCGGCTTTTCAATGCCCGCCGTAAAGAAGAATATGGATATGGCATTTATGAAAATGTAATTACCTCCGTCGAGCTGGAAAATTATTTTACCAATCACCGGATTGAGACTTCCACCGGTCAGATTCCCCAACGTATCGGATTGATCCAATGTGTAGGTTCCCGGGATGAAAAAATCTGCAATTTCCATTGTTCAAAACTCTGCTGTATTACGGCGGTAAAACAAGCCATCGAATTACGGGAGCTTTTGCCGGAAGCTGAAATCCTGTGTTTTTACATGGATGTGCGTATGTTCGGGCCCGGGTACGAAGAAATGTACCGGGAAGCCCAGGAACGACTGTCGGAAGCTGCAGAGAATAAAGAAAAGCAACTCATTATAAAATCTGAAGATACTCTGGTTGGCAGGCCCTTGAAGATGACACTTGACCTCATGGTGTTGATGGTCGGTATGGAAGCTTCCGACGGTAGCCGCCGTCTGGCAGCCCAATTGGGGCTTGATTTGGCCCCTAATGGCTTCATCCGGGTAAAGGATCCGCATTATGCCACCAACCGGACGAATATAGAAGGTATTTTCATTGCCGGCTGTAGTTCCTCTCCGATGAACCTGACAGACACGCTCACCGACGCCCGTTCAGCAGCGTTCACCATACAGGAATATCTGAATACCAACAAACACTCTAAATGAACCTGATCATGCCAATGAATTTCTGGGGTTTTTCAATATCTGAAGCCAGAGTCATCAATTACGATAAGAATGACAAATCTATGGCAGCCAAGATGGCCCATGAGGCGCCTAGCAGTAAACTATGCATCGGGTGCGGAGGATGTACTGCCACCTGTA
>URJC01000066.1 GCA_900548135.1 uncultured Odoribacter sp.
ATAAACTGGATGAAAGTATTGAGCAATTATCTCGTTCGGAGCGGGAAAATGCCTGGCGTGAGATGGCTCGTCAGATAGCCCATGAGATTAAAAATCCACTGACGCCGATGAAACTGAATATTCAGTTTATGTTGCGTTCTTTGCAAATGGAGGATCCTGAAAAATTCAAACAGCGTTTCCGGGATATTTCTGGTATGTTGATAGAGCAAATCGATAATATGGCAGCAATCGCTTCCGCATTTTCTGATTTTGCAAAGATCTCAGTTGCCCATAGTGAAATCTTTGAAATTGATGAGTTGGTGAAAAATTGTACCTTATTATTTAAAAATAATGTGGATGTTTTGGAATGTGAGGCAAACTCTGGTGTCAGAATATTTGCAGATAAGGAACAGATGAGAAGGGTGATTATTAATTTGTTGAAGAATGCTGAACAGAGTATTCCGGATGGGAGACCGGGAAAAATCAAAGTGACGGTTCGTAAAGTAGATCACAAGGTAGAGGTTAGAGTAAAGGACAATGGATGCGGAGTTCCGGAGGAGATACGTAAAAAGATTTTTGAGCCAAATTTCACGACTAAGTCGAGTGGCTCGGGATTGGGCTTAGCTATCTGTCGCCGGATAGTGGAGAGCTTTGGAGGACAAATCGGTTTTACTACCAGGCTTGGAATAGGAACAGAATTTTATTTTTTATTGGATTATTCGGATTAGAATGTTTATTATGAGTGTGATGTATATATTAATTGGTCTGATTGTCGGAATTTTGGGAACAGGAATTTACTTCAGATGGAAGAAGAAAGAACAACCTGGCCCGCAAGGACGGACTGAGAAAGATAAAGTAGAAATCACCATTCAGGATATCATCCGGTTGGCTGCTTTAAATATTACATTAGATGTCAGTTCTTTGATTATTGAATATAAGATTAATGTGAAAAATCCCGAATTTTATGAAAAGTATCAAGGGTTGAACAAACGGGAGAAGGATTTGTATTTTAATGAGCTGATAACAATTTTCAGTAAAAACAGACGGGAATATGTCCGGGATCTGTTTGATCAGCATACAGGCTTGTCAATTCAGGATGTGCTGCTATTGTTGATGAGTGAGATGGAGTTGGATAATAAGACTATGTCACGTATTCTTGGAATAAGTACGGAGACTTTGAAAAAAAGAAAAACCCGCTTGAAATCGAAAATGAATGCAGGAACAATATCTGTTAAAGAGGAAACAAATGCCTGATGTGTCCGGCAACCTTTTCAGGAGTGATATCCACCATACACTTTTGGAATACACTTTGTTTACATTTTCCACGTCCGTCTTTGGTACAGGGACGGCATGGTAAGGCCACTTCCAGAATCTCGGCGGTAGGACCTGTAGGAAAGCCAAAGGCTGTAGGGCCCATCAGGGCGAAGGTTGGTATCCGGAATAAATCTGCAGTATGCATAAGACCCGTATCAGCACTTACAACCAGGTGTGATTGATGAATCAGAAAACAAGATTCCAGTAAACTTGTTTTTCCTGCCAGGTTGACGCAGCGGTCAGGAGCGATGGCACGGATTTCTTCACAAAAGGCATCATTGGGACCTCCAAGGATAATGAAATGATAGTCTGGTAATAGGGCAATCAGTTTACGCCAATGTTCTTTAGGCCATCGTTTCATTTCCCAATTAGCAGAGGGCACAAGAGTTATTGTCGAAAGACCGATCCTGTTTCCCCAACGGGAACTGCAATCCTCTGGGAAATACCAATTTTGCTGTTGTTCCGGGAAACGGGTAATACCCCATTTTTTCAGGGGTTCCCTGAAAGATTCCATGCCCCGGAAAGGCCATTCGAAACGGTTAATGCCCATTTGGAACAAGAGGAAGCGTTTCCAGCGTTTTTTGTTTCTGAGGAGAATGTAAGGTTTGTGGTTTGGAAACGGAGAGAGGATCAGTTTCAGCACATTGGAACGGATATTACTATGTGCGTCATAGATATAATCATAACGTTCTTTCCGTAATTGTCCAGCTATTTTCAGTAATCCTTTCAGGCCGGCAGTTTTGTCGAAAGCCCATATCTTATGAATACGTTTGTCAATGGTGAGTATAGAAGCCATGTCTTTTCTGGTAATCCAATGTATTTCAGCATCCGGGAATTTTTCCCGGATACCACTGATGATACCCATGCATTGGATGATATCACCTATGGAACTGAACCGGATAATCAGAAATTTGGGCATAATTTGAAATTAGGTTAATAATGAGTGATAAATACAGAGGAGGACATTGCGAGTGAGCATAATGTGCGGATTCCATATGACAAGGCTTCCGGATCGGCATAGAATTCCGGGGTATGGAGTTTTCCACCAGGTAACTTTCCTTGCACTCCCAGTCGTATAAAAGTAGCCGGGATACATTGGCTGTAACGGGCAAAATCTTCAGTTGTCATCCTTTTCGACAATAAAATTACATGTTCCTTACCAAATTCCGATTCTAATATCTGGAGGGTATGAGCAGCCTTTTCCGGATTGTTATACAGGCTCGGATAACCTGTGATAATTTCTGTTTTTCCTTTTGCTCCCATACTATGGGCGATTGCTGAAGATATATTTTCTATATCCATTTTAGCTTGTCGGCGCCAGTTTTCGTCAAAAGTACGGAAAGTTCCCTCCAGTATAATTTCTTTAGGAATGATATTCATGGCACTTTGACAGCGGACATTCCCAAAGGTCAATACAGTCGGCATAAATGGTGATGCATGTCGGCTGGTGATTTGCTGTAAAGCTACAACAATATGTGATGCTATCAAAACCAAATCGACACTTTTATCAGGAAGAGCTGCATGTCCGCCTGGACCTTCCAAGGTGATATAGATTTCATCTCCGGAAGCCATGTATGGTCCCGGACATAATCCCACGTTTCCGACAGGTAAATCCGGTTCGGCGTGTTGAGCAATGATCCACTCCGGATAATGACTGTTGAAAAAAGAACTTTGCAGGATTTCCAGTGCTCCCCCCGGCAATACTTCTTCGGCAGCCTGGAAGATCAGCATTATGTTTACAGGTAACGATGCTTGATGTTGCTTTAGGTAAATGGCTGCCCCCAATAAGCAGGCTGTATGTACATCATGTCCGCAGGCATGCATGATACCTGGATGTTGGGAAGGGTAAGGATGGCAAGAGGCTTCTTGTAAAGGAAGGGCATCAGTGTCTGCACGCAAAGCCACTGTATGGGTGGGATACTGACCTGGGATAAATCCGATTACACTGGTGTTGCCGATGTTTTCATAGGTAATACCGTGTTTTTTCAGTACCCCGCAAATATACTGATGTGTTTGTTTTTCCTGGAAACTGAGCTCCGGATATTGGTGTAAATGCCTGTAATGTTCTGATGCTTCGGAAATTATCCAGGTGTCTATACTAGTCATAAAACCTTATTTTTAACAAACGAAGTTAAAATTTATTCTTGAATACTCGAAATCCTATATAAAAAGAATTAGTTTCGTATTATGAATGTATATATTATAATTATTTAATTTAAACTGATCTTAGATATGAAAGGATTCTTATTTATTACTTTTTTTATTAAGGCTGTTTATAATACTGCTTTGCATGGTGAGTTTGAATTGAACCGGGAGAAAATAACCATGTTGGTGAGTCCCACTGTGCCGGAGTTGAAAATTCGGTTTTATGGGGAAATTGAATGATAAATAATATACAGTTTTCTCTTTCTAATCATGGAACTTTATAACTTTGTGGTTGTAAAAAAAACATATAATTAGGTCGTCATGAAAAAGCATATTCCCAATCTGATCACCTCTATGAATGTGGTTTCCGGTACATTTTCTATTTTTATGACTATGTATGGGCGTCTTGAACTTGCTGCCGGATTAATTCTGGTGGCAATGGTTTTTGATTTCTTTGACGGTTTAACTGCCCGTTTGTTACATGTGAAATCAGAGATGGGAAAAGAGTTGGATTCATTGGCTGATATGGTCAGTTTCGGAGTGGCTCCTGCATTGCTGGCTCATTTTCTGATCCTGGCTATTTTACCGGGACAGGACATGGAATACTGGGCTGAATGGACTGTTAGCATGAAAATCATGTTGTTTTTTCCTTTGTTGATTCCTGCTTTTTCAGCTTATCGGCTGGCTAAATTTAACCTGGATATCCGGCAGGCGACTTCGTTTATTGGAATGCCTACACCTGCAAATGCACTGTTTTGGGTGAGCCTGGTGTTTGGGGGTGTTTATACTCCAGATATTTACACTCTTTTATTTGGAAATGTATATGTGTTGGGATTTAGTGCTTTGATCCTTTCCATTTTATTGATCAGTGAATTGCCTATGTTTTCATTGAAAATCTCCGGTTTTGGCTGGAAAGAGAATAAAATCAGATATTGTTATTTTGTTTGTGTGATTATTATAGCTTGTATCTGGGGAAAAGCAGTTATGGTATTTGTTATTCCCTTGTATTTATTGTTTTCTGTGATAGGGGTATTAGGAAAATTTCTGCCTACCATCCTAAATCCTGAATAGGATCATAATTTACATAATCATGTGAAGGGGCAATCACACTGTTGCAAGTGATTTTCCCGGGAGCTGCTTTAGACTGAAGGATGGGTAATTCTGGCTGTATTGTGGTGCTATTGGTGATTTTTCCGGGCATGTCCGTATTGTCGTGGTGAAATACATCCAGCTGCTGGGAAATAAATACGACCCCTGCAATTGTTGCTATGGCTAACGCGTATTTCAGTAAACGATGCAGAAAATTATCTGATGATCCTGAATTGATATAGGCTGACATTTCCCTTGCCTTTGCCATGGGGACTGTAATCTGTTCAGGTTTCACGCGGGTGGCATCCATTGTATAAATACCGATAGGTTCCATTCCATAAGCTTCTGCAAAAAAATTGTTTTTAGCAGGCTCAAAGATAACATTAAACCGCCGGTCGGTGAAAAACATACCTATATCGCCGAAAGCAATCTGTTGTTTTTGATTTAACCTGATTTTTAAATCTTCGCAAAATAGGGCAACCTGGACAAGGGCTTTTTCATAACTGATCTTTTCTTTGGAGGCTATCCAATTCACTAGTAAGCCATCATTATGAGTCAGATTACGATTGAATAAAATATCTTTGGCAGGAGGACAGATAATTCCATTGTTCTCATCAATATACGCACTTTTGTAATTGCATATAAACCCTCCGAAATCGGGAATGATGACGCAATCATACAAAAATAGCAGATCAGATATGTATCCTATAAACCTATGCATGCTACAAAAGTAGAAAAAAATCCCTGAAATCCAATAAACCGATGGAAGGGAAATTTTGAGAAGAGATAATTGATTAGTGATGAAGGTTTAACGATAAATGATAAAGGGGGGAAGGGGTATTGAGGAATTAGAATAAGAAGCGAAAACCATTGATAGACTGGCTTAATAAGATAGTTAATAAATTTTTTAAGAAAGTTCTTTGATTTTTAGAAATATTGATAATTTATTACTTACTTTGCAATACGTTCTTGTTTAACAATAAATCTTATCCTTATGAAGGTATTTGTAACAGGTGGTACCGGGTATATCGGTTCCCATACAGTTGTGGAATTGCAACAAAGCGGCTTTGAAGTGATTATTGTAGATAATCTATGTAATTCTAATATAAAAGTATTAGATGGTATAGAGAAGATCACAGGCATTCGGCCTGAATTTGAACAGATGGATCTGACGGAGGCTGAAAAAGTACGTGATTTTTTTGCACGTCACCGGGATATTGTAGCAGTCATTCATTTTGCGGCATTGAAAGCTGTTGGTGAGTCTGTGCAGAAACCTTTGGAATATTATCGGAACAACCTGAATTCTTTGATGAATGTCATTGACAGTATGAAGGAGTTTGGAGTAAAAAACCTGGTATTTTCTTCGTCTTGTACGGTATACGGACAGGCAGATGTCTTGCCGGTGACTGAACAGACTCCGCGTAAGCAAGCTGAATCGCCCTATGGAAATACCAAGGCGATGTGTGAGGATATCATGCGTGATGTAGCTAAAGTTGAGAAAGAAATGAATCTGTTGGCATTGCGTTATTTTAATCCGATCGGCGCTCATCCTTCTGCTTTAATTGGAGAATTGCCGAATGGGGTTCCTAATAACCTGATTCCTTTCCTGACTCAGACAGTTGCCGGAATACGGGAACAATTGAGCGTGTTTGGAGATGATTATAATACCCCTGACGGTTCAGCTATCCGTGATTATATAGATGTTGTTGACCTGGCAAAAGCTCATGTGGTGGCTATCCGTCGTTTGCTGGAAGGGAAAAACAAAAATAATTACGAATATTTTAACATCGGTACCGGAAATGGAGTTTCTGTATTAGGTTTAATCCATGCTTTTGAGAAGGCTACCGGGGAGAAAGTGAATTATAAGATAGTAGGTCGTCGTACCGGAGATATTGAGAAAGTATGGGCAGATACTTCTTATGCTAACAATGAATTAGGCTGGAAGGCTGTGTCCTCGCTTGAGGATACTTTGGCTAATGCCTGGAGATGGCAGAAACATTTGATGGAGAAATAATTTTGTGCCAAAATATTGAACACCGGGTGTTTATAAAATGGACATCCGGTGTTTATAATTATCATCCAATCTGCTCGTAATAAATGCCCACGGCATTGTCCTATCGGCCATGATATACCAAATCTGGCTGTCCGTGCTAATCCGGTAGAAACTTTAAAAGAAGAATAAACAACGGCTCCATGGAAGCCGTTGTTTATTTATTTTTTAGAAGTGCTTCCTTCCAGAAGCTGATCGAAAAAGCTCGAATAATTATCAATGTATTCTTCTGGTGTCGTATAAGCTGTAATCGGTTTCCCGCTTTGGGATGCATATTCTTTTAATTCCGGATCCACTTCCTGACTGTTGAATATAATTCCATCAGAATAATCGAAAGCCAGTTTGTTGACATTGGTATGTGTCGGATTTTTCAGGATACTGACATCTTTGGCGGTAATGTTTTCACTGAGGACTTTTTTGGCAAAATCTTTATGCAGAGAACCAGCAAATTGGTCATTATAGGTTGAGTATACCACCTTGGAATGAGCAAACATGGGATCTTCATTATATTCCTTTTTCAGATATAAGGGGACTAATGCAGTAATCCATCCCTGACAGTAAATCAAGTCAGGTGCCCACCTGAGTTTTTTCACTGTTTCAAAAACTCCGCGTGCAAAGAAAATAGCTCGCTCGTCGTTGTCCGGAAAGAAAGTACCTTTATCATCCTGAATAACGTGTTTCCGTTGAAAGTAATCTTCGTTGTCTATAAAATAGACTTGCATCCGTGCGGCTTGTATGGAAGCCACTTTGATGATAAGCGGGTGATCTGTATCGTTGATAATTAAATTCATCCCTGATAACCGGATTACTTCATGAAGTTGATTCCGGCGTTCATTTATACAGCCATAACGGGGCATGAATGTTCTGATTTCCTTACCTTTTTCCTGGATACCCTGGGGCAAAAAACGACCGATATGAGCCATTTCTGATTCCGGCAAGTAAGGAGTAATCTCTTGAGAGATAAAAAGAATCTTTTTCTTTGCCATAACTACTTTTCCCAAAAACCTTACAAAGATAGTTAAAATTGTTCAGAAATCAAAAGTGCTTTAGATGAATTTTGAAAGGTATGCATTTGTAAATGAAAGAAAAACGTCAATTGGAGAGGAGGCATGTGTTGGAAAGGCCAAGGGATGTGGTAAATGTTAATGTGTTGATTTATAATGAACTATTGTTATGCCGGGGTTGAACCGATTGGTGTTTTGTTCCTTGTTTTGAGAGGGGTAACTTGCAAATTTCAATTCACAAGTTTCCGGACGGTAATTAACTATAATATAAAATTCTTCTTGAACATTTGAACACTTTTGTTTATATTTGAATAGAATTCCAATGTAATTGATCCTTATGGCACGGCATAATGAATTAGGTCGGTTGGGAGAAGAAAAAGCAGCAGATTATTTGCAGCAGAAAGGGTATATTATATTAGATCGTAACTGGCATTTGAAACATCGCGAACTGGATATCGTTTGTATGTATGAAAATATGCTGGTGATCGTTGAGGTAAAAACGCGGAACACTCCGGAAGAACGTCCGGGAGAGTTGCTGGATTTTCGGAAATGCAGGAATCTCCGGCGGGCGGCTGATGCTTATGTCAAGGCTAAAGGAATTGGAATGGAAGTGAGGTTCGATTTGATCGTATTAACCGGGAAATCTCTGGAAATAGAACATATTCAGGAAGTTATCCAAATATTTGAATAAGGATGGTTGGCATTGATGATTATTGAATAATGAAAAGATATGATGACAATGAGAGCCCGCAACCTGGGGCAATTAAGGGTTGAATGTGAACATCAGGAGGGTGGGATGAAGATCCTGATGAGTATATAATACAGAAGATTGTATTTCACTGGTCGGAAATTTAAATAATTGTTATTCGGGATATGGTATTTTTAACCGGGGCAACGGGATTATTGGGAAGTCATTTATTATACAGGTTACTGAGCATGGGGTATGTTGTGCATGCATTGAAAAGACAGGAAAGTAACCTTGAAGATGTCCGGGAGGTATTTAAACAATATCCGGTGAATATTTGTGGGATAAGGTGGTTTGGGTAGAAGGGAATGTATTGGAGCCTGAAACCTTTTCTGAATATATACGGCGGTCTGCTTATGTATATCATTGCGCTGCGATGATTTCTTTTAATGCTTCTGACCAGGACCGGATGCTGGATACTAACCTGAGGGGTACGGAAAATATAGCTTCTTTGTGCCTGGAGTATCAGGTACGTTTGTGTTATGTCAGTTCTATTGCTGCATTAGGAGATGCTTCCCAGGCGGGAGATTTTATTGACGAGGATACTCCTGTGATTGAAGGACGGGAGCATTCTGTGTATTCCCAGAGTAAATCCAGAGCTGAAAAATTGGTCTGGAAATACATTTCATATGGGTTGAATGCTGTTATTGTTTGTCCTTCCATTATTCTGGGGGCAGGCATGTGGAACCGGAGTAGTGCTAAATTGTATTTGACTGTGGCACGGGGAATGCTTTTTTATACCCTTGGTATTAGTGGATATGTGGATGTCAGGGATGTGGCGGAGGTGATGGTACGGCTTGCTGAAGATACAACAGTACGAGGAGAGCGTTTTATTTTGAATGGCGGAAATTATTCTTATCAGGAACTGTTTAATCAGATTGCCCGGGCAAATGGCAACCGAATCCCGCGTTGGTATTTACGGCCATGGATGACAGAAATTGCATGGCGTGTGCTGGCTGTTATTAGTGCGGTTGGAGGAAAGAAACCTGCATTTACCCGTGAAACTGCCCGTTCGGCTCATCATTGTTCTTATTATTCGAATGCGAAATTATTGGTACTTTATCCGGATTTTCATTTTTATGCGTTGGCAGATACCATACAGCATATCCGTTGGGCTTGGTTGAATCGAAGAGGTTGAAACAGAGTAGGCTTAATGTAGGGGTGTTACATTACAAACTTTGGGGACCTTATAGACTTTGTAAACTAATTTTTTTACTTTTGTGGCTGCATTTTAAACCGTAGCAGATGGACAATTCATTGTTAGAGAAATTAGAGACTTTTTATATTCGTTTCAGAGAAATAGGACAGTTGATTACTGACCCTGAAGTGATTCAGGATATGAAACGATATGTGCGTTTGACAAAAGAGTATAAAGACCTGGAGGAAATCACGGCTGCCGGAGATCAATATAAGAAAGCTTTAAAGATGCTGGAAGAATCGAAAGAGATTCTTGCTACGGAGGAAGATAAGGAACTGCGTGAAATGGCTGAAATGGAAATAGCTGATTTGACAGAACGTTTGCCTCAAATGGAACAGGATATTAAAATGCTTTTAATTCCGGCAGATCCTGAAGACAGTAAAAACGCTATTCTGGAAATTCGGGGGGGGACAGGAGGAGATGAGGCTTGTTTGTTTGCAGGAGATTTGTTCCGGATGTATGTCAAGTTCTGTGAGAAGAAAGGTTGGAAACTGGAGGTCTCCAGTTTTAATGAAGGGACAGCAGGAGGGTATAAAGAAATTGTTGCCAGTGTTTCAGGAAACGGAGTGTATGGTATTTTGAAATATGAATCCGGTGTGCATCGCGTACAACGGGTCCCCGAAACTGAGACTCAGGGGCGGGGG
>URJC01000067.1 GCA_900548135.1 uncultured Odoribacter sp.
AGTTTCCAAACGTTTGAGTTGGAAATATTCATAGATGTTCTTGCCTGTTTCGAATTTTAATAAATCGCTGAAATACGGAGGGGAAATATTGAGTAGTCTTCCACAATAATCAGCCGAAGGTAGCCGGCCATTTTGTAATTGCCCTGAACGGATGTATTCGTTCATCAGGAGATCGATCTTTTTCAATATACCTTGGTTTTCCTCGTTGCGGGTGATGAATTGTCGGTCGTAAAAGCGGGTACAATGGTCTAGAAACAGTTCTATGTTTCGTGTAATCAGAGTTTTGCTATGGTAGTCTATGGTATGGCATAATTCTTCTTCGATGTTATTGAAGCAGTCCAATGCCTTGTTTTTTTCACGCAAGGAGAGATGTAAAGCTTCGTCCGGTTGGTAACGGAAGAAGGTGTAATCGTTGATATGCTTACCTAATGCGGTGTCATAAAGCAAGTCCGGATGGAATGCCAGTAAACGGTTCTTCGGAGAAGATAGGTTGTTTGTATTGAGTTCGATGGGTTGGCCTGGGAAGAGAAATATAATGGTAGCATTGGAATAATCATGATATTTCCGGCCAAACAGAAAATTTTCACACTCTCCTTCTAATAGTAGAACAGTATAGAAATCAAAGCGTATGACTTGTTGAGTTAACCCGGTTTTCGACAGGTCGATGACACTTACTAAGGGATGCAGTGTCTTATACCCCAAACAACAATTACATTGATGTATACTTTCTATTTTAAGTATCTTTTTTTTCATCTGAGTCACTATACATTAAGGTTGTGCCGGATGAATCATGGCACTGTCGGAATGTAATTTTTAGCGAAGATAAGGTGTTTTATGTAGAGTTGTAAACCTCTTTGGAGTATATCTGTAATCAAGGTTGTTAATTCAGTAATTTGTGTACAAAACCAGGGCTAAACAGCAAGATGCCGGCAGCTGATGTGATTGTATTCGGTACACCTGTTTGTTTTTACGTAATGGACGCATAGTTAAAGGTTGTTCTCGGCCGTTGCTGCGGACTGTATACAGAAATGAAAAATAAGGAGTTTTATTTCATCGCATCTGATGCGGAAGATGGAGTTTGACGATCTGACGGGGGCCGATTACCTGGATAACCTTATCTTGAAAGGCAGAATCCCGGCTACCGGGGTATGGCATTTCGGCGAGATTAAAGGACATCCGGCTTTGCAGGAAGTTTATGAATTGGGACGGCAGGTGTGAAATAGAAGGACAGGATAAAACAATACCCCATCCCTTCTTTCGTTAATTTTCTTGCAACAAAGGTAGTTCGGAGAGCATATTCTTGATTTTTATGGCTGTTTGGGGCAATGGTTCAGCGATGGTTAGGCCAACTACATCATATTGGGCAGCGATGTCATGGATTACATGGACTACTTCCCGGATTTTCATCCCCTCGGGTTCACGGCCTACGGCTGCTATGATTTCGGCAGGGTCCAGCACATCCAGGTCAAAGTGGATGAGGACTTTGGAGGCTCCGGTTTCTTTCAGCCATTTCAGGATTGCACGGCTGTTATCGGTAACTTCGGCAGGAGAGAGGCTTTTTATGCCCAACTTCGCCTGTCTTTCTTTTGTTCCTCCGTTTTTCTCCCAGGTACGTAGTCCCACCAGTAAAGTTTTGTCGGCACTGACTTTTCCCGGTAACAGGCGCACGATCTCTTCGTCGCCTATTCCCAGACAAGCTGTTAAAGCCATAGCGTGATATCCTGTGTATTCATCGCCGGGTAAATTGATATCCGGATGTGCGTCCATCCAGATAATAGCAGTATTGTCCGGATATTTTGCGGCTAGATAGGTAAATGGAGGGACACTTACAGAACATTCACCGCCTAAGGTTACAATCCGGTCGGGGTTGTTTTCATTTATTTTTTCAAGGGCTGCCCGGGTTTGCCGTACGATGGCTTTCCGGTCAGTGATCCCGTTTTCGGTTTTGCGTTCACCGATTTCTAAAGAAACCGGAACTTCTACTGTTTGTTGTGAACTCTTGGGGGCCAGTAGGTTCAGGATTTGAGCCCCGAGGAAATATCCCCGTGATGCGTCGTTTTCTGGTAGGTCCGGGAACCAACTGTTGATAATGCCGCCTTGCCATTGTGGATAGACGAGGCGGATAGTGGTCTGCTTATTTTTCATGTCAGTTAAAAAGTTTTGAAGTGGAAATTATTTCCGATAACATAAACAATGATAAAAATAATGTTTTCATGATATGGTATTTTGTACGTGTAAAAATAGATACTGGATTCTTTTCATACAATTACGGCTGAATTATTCAGGTACTGATAATTTTTTCATATACTGATAAATTTGTCAGTATACTTGAAAATCAGGATATATGATTATTTTTGTATAAAACTATGTTGTAAAGTGGATATGGTATCTCATTTATATGATTTAGAGTAGCAAAGCAGAGGAATATGTATGAAAAAAAATTACCGTTTGATATCGACTGTGGAATAAGGATTGCGATGGAAGTGATCGGAGGAAAATGGAAAAGTTGTATTCTGTTCGAGTTGAATAATGGGCCGAAACGGCCGAGTGAGATTCACCGATTGTTTCCGGAAGCAAATTCCCGTGTCATCAACCAACAACTGAAAGAACTTGAGCTGTATGGGATTATCGAAAAGAAAATTTTTGCAGAACTTCCGCCTCATTCGGAATATTCCATAACATCAGTGGGGAGAACTCTGATTCCAGTGGTGAAAAAATTGGAAGAATGGGGGGATTATTTCCGGCCGGTTATGAAAAAGATATTGGAATTACAGAGCACAGAGGGACGAGGATAATGCATCCCTTTGTTGTCTAATACGGATTTATCCCCAAACTGGCCATATTCTCAGGCAGAGATGGCCTTGTCGCTTGGAGGGGGGGAGTTGCCGGACTAATTTGTTTTCTACCTTTATCGGATAGGCAAGGAAAACTTGGATAAATTTGGGAATGGGTTCCAAAATGTAAAGTAACAGCTAATAAGGAAAGATGAACGCAGTGTGCTGGCCTGAAAATTTGAAAGTTAATTGAATAAAAAATAAATGTACAGTTTGGGATTTAGTCTGAATCTAGTAAATTACTAAGGTTGGCAGGATTCAACGTTGTCTGAAGATAGTACTTATTTGTTATAAGGAATGTCCGGTTGCATTAAAAAGTAACCGGACATTTTGCGGCTATGCCTGTAACCGATATTCATTCGGGGTACATCCAACGCTTTTTTTGAATAGGCGGCTGAAATGCTGGGAATACTGAAAGCCTAATTCATAGGCAATTTGACTGACTGTCATGTCGCTGCCCAGTATCTTTTCTTTTGCCAGCCCGATGATTTTATTCTGGATATATTCTTGTGCAGTTTTTCCGGTTTCTTTTTTAATTAGGTCACCGAAGTAATTAGCTGATAAACATATTTTATCTGCAAAATATTTAACAGTGGGCAGACCTTTTTGTTGGGGTGTATCTTCTTGAAAATATTCGTCCAATAAATGTTCAAACTTGATTAGTACGTCCTTATTGGCTTCTGAACGGGTAATAAACTGTCGTTCGTAAAAACGCATGCAATAATCCAGTAGTAATTCAATATTCATAGCGATCAAGCGTTTGCTATGCTTATCGATCGCGTGTTCCAGTTCAATTTGTATTTTGTCGAAACAATCCAGTACAATCTTTCTTTCCTGATCTGAAAGATGGAGTGCCTCATTGGACTCATACGAAAAAAATGAATAGCGTTTAATATCCCGTCCCAATGAAGTACCCCGGATCAGATCGGGATGAAAGAGCAGGCCGCGTGCCTTGGGGCGATATCCCTTGGCCATTTCAACACTGGTTACTTGTCCGGGAGCAAAAGCTACTACCGTTCCTTCCTGATAATCATACATCTGGCGACCATATCGGATATCCCCACATTTGGTATCTTTCAAAAAAAGACTGTATACTCCATAGTTCATGCGAAAACGGGTAGGCCACGATTCGGATTTTGACAGATCAACCACGCTTACCAGGGGGTGTAGGGTTTCCAGTCCGAAAAGTTTGTTGTACTGATCGACACAATCAATTTTTATCGTTTCATCCATAAGGCTAAAATTTTATTGGTCTGAAATAGGTTGATACGGACATCGTGCCGAATTTGCCGGTAAAAAAGATCGGTTGTTATTCCCATTGCCCGGTGACACGTTTTACCTTTGGACAAAGATAAAAATTCTGATTATATATTAATTATGTGTCAGGAAATAAACTGTAATCCGGGTATAAACATCTGTAATATGTACTACATTATCCGGATGAAACCCCACACAGCGTGAGATGGAGATGAAATCAAACATTTGGGGCTTTTGTTTCAGAAACTGTAATTAGGGTATATTTCCCCGTAATTCATATACAGAAGGCTCAGCTGATCTGTAGTATTTTTGTTGTATAAAATTGAATATAAAAACCGATCGGAGTTGTAAGTTGAGTCTTTCCTGTAATAATAGGAGGAAATAATCTAAAAAATTAACGGATATGAAAATAAAGAAAATAATCATTGCCTTATCGGTGATATTAACCGCTGTAGGTAGTTTAAAAGCACAAGAAATGGAAACCAAAGTACCTAAAATCAGTGAATTCCCTGTGGGAAAAGAGAATGTTGCATTTGAACAATATTTTACTGGAAAATCATGGCTGGCACCTTTGATAGTCAACAAAGACCTGAATGTGCCGATGTCTAATGTTACATTCGAACCGGGTTGCCGCAACAACTGGCATAGTCATACGGGTGGTCAGATCCTCATTGCCGTAGGGGGTGTCGGATATTATCAGGAGCATGGTAAAGCTGCCCGGCGTTTACTTCCCGGTGATATTGTAGAGATCGCACCCAATGTAGTACATTGGCACGGAGCTGCTCCCGATAGCTGGTTTTCTCATATTGCCATCGAATGTAATCCCCAAACCAACAAAAACACTTGGTATGAACGTGTCAACGATGAGGATTACGCTAAAGCTGTGAAATGATGTATCGGGATGAAGGTTTAAAATATAAAAAGTATGGAATATGTAAAACTAAATAATGGGGTTGAAATGCCCGTTTTAGGTTTCGGGGTTTATCAGGTCGATCCTGAAGAATGTGAGCGTTGTGTGTTGGATGCAATTCGCGTTGGTTATCGGTTGATCGATACAGCACAGGCTTATTACAACGAAGAAGGAGTAGGTAACGCCATTGTCAAATGCAGTGTCCCCCGTAACGAATTGTTTATTACGACCAAAGTCTGGATTTCCAATGCTGGTGAAGAAAAAGCGATGGCTTCCATAGACGAATCATTGCGTAAGTTACGGACCGATTACATCGATTTACTATTGATTCATCAGCCATTTGGCGATTATTATGGGACCTATCGGGCAATGATCAGGGCGCAAAAAACAGGCAAAGTCCGTGCCATTGGGGTATCCAACTTTTATCCGGATCGGTTTAAGGACCTGGCTGAGTTTGGGCCGATGGTTCCTGCAGTCAATCAAGTAGAAACCCATGTTTTTAATCAGCAAACCGAAGCTCAGCAAATTATGTGGCAATACGGTGCGCAAATCATGTCGTGGGGACCTTTTGCCGAAGGACGGAACGGATTCTTTACCAACAAAGTGTTGCAGTCTATCGGGGATAAATATGGAAAGTCGGTGGCACAAACTGCCTTGCGTTTTCTGATTCAGCGTGGAGTGGTGGTTATTCCTAAATCAACGCACATGGAACGGATGAAAGAAAATTTCGATGTTTTCGATTTTACTCTAACAGAAGAAGATATGAGCCGGATTGCTACTTTGGATACCGGAAAATCATTATTCCTGTTTCATAATGAACCTTCGGCAGTAGATTTTTTTGTCAGTATCAGTAAATAAAGAGGAAGGGGCCGGGAGGCAACCTTCAGGTAAAATTTAAGATATATGAAACAAGTAACAGTTGTGTTAACGCTGCTTTTATCTCTTTCGATCGGAGGAGTTTGTGCACAAAAAACAAATGAAACTATGAAAATTTTAGTAGCCTATTTTTCCCATAGCGGCAATACGCGTACGATAGCCGGGCAGATCCAAAAAGCTACGGGAGCAGATATTTTTGAAATAGAAGTGAAAAATGCTTATCCATCCAATTATCAAAGCGTTGTCGATCAGGCAAAAAAAGAAATCAATGCTGGTGTAAAACCTGACTTGAAATCAATGCCCGAAAATTTAGCGCAGTATGATGTTGTTTTTATAGGTTCACCCAACTGGTGGAGTACGATAGCCCCTCCGGTAGCGACTTTCCTGACGAAGGGGGATTTTTCAGGTAAGACGGTCATCCCTTTTGTTACTCATGGTGGGGGAGGGATTGCAAGGTGTGAAGCTGATATGAAAAAGCTGTGTCCCGGGTCCACATTGTTGAAAGGCTTTGCAATTAACGGAAGCACTGTACAGAATGCAATGCCACGGATACAAAAATGGTTGCAGGAGATAGGAATAACTGATTAGTCTATGGGGATGGAGACATCGGTTTGAAATGGGAACCTGGTATGGTTAACCAATGCTTCCCGCAAAGATTCTTATGAGGATAAATATTAAAATACAAAAACGGAAAATGAAAAAGCGATTTTTCACATGGATACTCACTATTTTGGCTATTGTTCCGGTTTTCGGACAGCAGTCTTTAACTTCCGAAACAGAAAACAATATGGATAGAATTGAATTATGCAAAAAGAACTATACCCGTTTGTTTGGCGGAGAAGCCCTGACAGGTGAAGGCAACGACCCTGAAATGATGGATATCTTACAAAAATATATTTTCGGGGAAGTATTCCGCGCGGGTAAACTGGACATCCGGATTCGTGAAATGATTACCTGTGTTTCGCTGACTGCGATGCAAACCTTGCCTCAGTTGAAGGCTCATGCCGGGGCTGCTTTAAACGTGGGAGTTACTCCCATAGAGCTTCGTGAGGCGATTTACCAGTGTGCTCCGATTATCGGTTTCCCGAAAGTGCTGAATGCGCTCAGCGTTATAAATGCCGTTTTTACGGAAAAAGGGATTCAATTGCCCCTTGCGCAGCAGAAAACTGTTACGGAGAACAATCGTAGGGAAAAAGGAAGGGCTATAGAAAGCCATCTTTACGGGGAAAATATCCGAGTGGCAATGCAGGAACTACCTGGAGGTATGGAAGAAGAGGTGACTCGTTTTCTGACTGAGGTGCATTTCGGTGATTTTCAGAGTCGTAGTGGTTTGGATACCCAGACCCGCGAGTTACTGACTTTTTGCGTATTGACTACAATCGGTGCAGAAGACCAGCTCCATTTACACCTGAGGGCTAACCTGAAAGCCGGAAACAGCAGGGAAATTCTCACTGCTGCTGTCATACAGACTCTGCCTTATATCGGTTTCCCGCCTGCCTTAAAGGCTTTGAAAATCATTAAGGAAACAGATGAAGTTTCGGAGAAGTAATCCCGGTCCAGTTTGTCTGTAAAACTCTATTCGCTGGAGTATAAAGAGGCGAAAACCTATCTGACAGCAGCGTTGTTTATTGCAGGAAATATTTTGCTTCCGCAACTTTGTCATTTAGTTCATTTTTGGGGACACACCCGGTTACCGATTTACTTTTTTGCTCTGATTGGTGCCTGCAAATATGGTTGGAGGGTGGGGGAACGGTACTTGTGTCGCCGGTAGTCAATTCTTTGTGGTTTGGTATGCCTGTAATTACAGTACTGCCTGCTATTTTAATAAAATCGGTTCTGCTGGCAGGAATTGCAGGTTACGTTGCTGCCCGGTTCGGCTTCATTCCTGTTGCTACAACAGCTGCAAGCAACAGGAATGAGAACATTAGCTGAATGGTCCATGAGTGGTTCACTTTACGTTGCCACACAGGATTTTCGTATCGGTTTGCCGGGAATGCTGATACAGGTAGTTGGTGGCTGGGTTGTTATTAACAATATGATCCGGAGGTGATATGACAAAAAAACTGGGATTCGGATTAATGCGTATGCCATTGTTGGAGGCAGGTAATTTTGCAGCAATGGATACAATACAGGTGGAACGGATGGTGAATACCTTCCCCGAACGGGGATTCACTTATTTCGATACGGCCTATATGTACCATCCAACAGGCATACTATGAAACATATACAGGAAAGTATGGGAAAAGCATCGGACTGTATCAGTTGCCGGAAATGCGAAATAATTTGTCCTCAACATTTGAAGATCACGGACTATTGAAACAGGTTGCCGGAATGTTTGAATCTTAAACCATCTCATTAAAAAGAATTATAATGAAACAGATTTGTATGATGACTCTGATGTCGCTGGTATGTTGTGTGGCTGTTGCTTGTGATCAGTCTAAAAATAGCAGGAATTCTGCCGGACAAGGGGTGCCTGGCCAAACCGGAGCTCCTGCAAAAGTGTATATGATCAAAGAAATTACACCAGAAAATCTTGTGAAAATTTATGAGGCACTAGGGCGCAAAGCTACTGGAAAAGTGGCTGTCAAGCTTTCTACCGGGGAACCGGGTGGACACAACTTTCTGCAGCCGTCATTGATTGCGCCTTTGGTGAAGAAGGTTGAAGGTACGATTGTCGAGTGTAACACAGCATATGGAGGAGGACGGGCAAAGACCGGGGATCATTTGAAAGCTGCTGCCGACCATGGTTTCACTGCCATTGCAAAAGTGGATATTATGGATGCCGAGGGGGAGGTGGCGCTCCCCGTAAGAGGGGGAAAACACCTGAAAGAGGATTTTGTTGGTTCGCACTATCTGGATTACGATTTTACCCTGGTACTATCTCATTTCAAGGGTCATGCAATGGGTGGTTTTGGTGGAGCCATCAAAAACATCTCGATTGGTATCGGTTCGTCTTCTGGTAAAGCATGGATCCATTCTGCCGGCAAAACGAAAAATGCCGTCGAAATGTGGGGGAATCTTCCGCCACAAGATGATTTTTTGGAAGCAATGGCCGAAGCGGCTAAAGCCATAACAGATCATTGTGGCGATAATATTCTTTACATCAATGTGGCAAACAATCTTTCGGTGGATTGTGATTGCGATGCTCATCCGGCAGCACCCCAAATGGGTGATATCGGTATTCTGGCTTCGTTAGATCCTGTAGCTTTGGATCAGGCTTGTGTAGACTTGGTTTATGCTTCGGAGGATCCCGGTAAGGTACATCTCATTGAGCGAATGGAATCACGTCATGCAGTCCATACACTTGAACATGCTGAAGCTATCGGTGTGGGCAGTCGTAAATATGAGCTTGTCAGGCTTAAATAATTTCCGGAACGTTGTTCTTAAACACACATGAAGTATCCAACCACAATTTAATTTGGTGTGCTGTTTCCGAAAGATGCGGGCCTCTTCATTTTTTACTAATTTTGTGAATCGTAAAGAATAATCAGTATAGGATGGAGTATAGAAAATTAGGAAAGACAGGTTTGTCAGTCAGTGCGATTGCTTTGGGATGTGAGGGTTTTATGGGGAAGGATGAAAAACAGGTGTGCGATGAAATAGACTTTGCCATCAGTCGGGGCATTAATTTTATCGATATATATAGTTCGAATCCTGGTTTGCGTAGTCATATTGGCAGGGCGTTGGAAGGCCGGAGGGAAAAGTTTATCATTCAGGGGCATTTGTGCACTACCTGGGAAAATGATCAGTACCTGCGTACCCGGGAGATAGGGAAAACGAGGGCGTCTTTGGATGACCAGTTACGGCGTTTGCGAACTGATTATTTGGATATTGGGATGATTCATTATGTGGATGGCGAAGAAGATTTCCGGAAAGTATTTAACGGACCTGTAATGGAGCTGGCTTTGCAGCTCAAAAAAAGAGGAAGAATCCGCCACGTCGGATTAAGCAGTCACAATCCTGCCGTAGCAGTCCGGGCTGTGGAAAGCGGATTGATTGATGTGCTGATGTTTTCTATTAATCCTTGTTACGATTTACAGCCGCCCACTGAGAATGTCGACGATTTGTGGGCGGATGAAAACTATAGCTGTGCTTTACAGAATATTGATCCCCTGCGGGAAGAGCTCTATGAATTGTGTGAACGGAAAGGGGTGGGGATAGATGTGATGAAAGCTTACGGAGGAGGAGACCTGTTGAGTGAGGATAATTCCCCATTTGGCAAAGCAATGA
>URJC01000068.1 GCA_900548135.1 uncultured Odoribacter sp.
TATTCCGGCAACATATGTACCTGCCCGGAATATGGTATTCCTTTCTGTGGCTGCCTCTTGGGCAGATGCACTGGAGGTTACAGACATTTTTATCGGAGTCAGTGAAGTGGATTATTCCGGATATATAGATTGCCGGGAGGAGTTCATCCGTGCCATGGAAAACACTATAAACCTGGGAACCGTTTTGGGGGCCAAGAAAAAATGCCACATTACCATCCACGCCCCTTTTATGCACATGACAAAAGCCGACGAAGTACGGCTCGGAACTAAATTAGGGGTAGATTTTGGCTTAACCTGGACTTGTTATCGTGGTGGAGAAAAGCCTTGTGGAACCTGTGACAGTTGCTTGCTTCGATCCAAAGCTTTTGCTGAAGCTGGCATTGAAGATCCTCTTACCAAGCTCTGATGCAACTAATTTGAACTCCCAAGTAATAAATTTATGATTATCCGCAAACAATTTAAATTTGAAGGTGCCCATATTGTACGGAATTGTACTTCACAACGTTGCCGTGAAAATATTCATGGGCATTCTTATATTGTTGAAGTATTTATCACTTCAGATAAATTAGATCATGGTTACATGGTCATGGATTTTTGCCGTCTGAACGGAGTAAAAGAATTTGTAGAAAGTTTTGATCATACCTATTCATTATGGCAGGAAGAAAGCAACGAATTGAAAAGCTTTATCTACCAATTCAATAGTCGGGTTGCTGAAATACCGGCTTCCCCTTCTGCAGAAGGATATGCCCTTCTGTTTTTCTATATTATAGACCAAATTCTTCAAAACACCGAAAAAATAAACGGCGAAGGGTGCATACAATTGCACTCGGTAAGGGTACATGAGACAGCCACCGGGTATGCAGAAGCATTCCGGGAAGATTTGAAACTGGTTCATTTTCATACGGAAGATATACTGTTCTCCAGTGGAGTGACTAATGAGTGGAAAGTATTGAAAAAGACCGAAAGCAAGCAAAAAAATCGATTCATTTTGTCATTTAAGTAAATTAATATGTTGCTCGCTAAGGATGGTATATTTCCTATAACCCGGGATGCAGTGGGTAATCCCCTTCCCCAACTTCCGGCTTCGGGCCTCCAATTCCCCGGAACAATTCAAGGAGAAGGAAAGTTGGTCGGTATACCGTCACTTTTTGTCCGTTTAGCTGGTTGTAACTTGCATTGCTGTTGGAAAACCGCAGACAAGCGGGTTTCTCCTTGTGACACAGCCTATGCAGCCTATCATTTGCAGGAAACGTATACGATGGGTCCGGATGAAATATATCAAACTATTCTCCACAATACCCAATCAATCCAACACATTGTGATCACAGGAGGTGAACCTTTACTTCAAGCAAAGGAATTAAAAATACTCTGTAATAAATTAAAACAAAATCCACATTTTCATCTTACAATCGAACAAATGCCACTCTCTTTGAACCTGAGGTCGTACAATATATTGATTTGTTCAGCCTTTCTCCAAAATTAAAAAGCTCCCAGCCGGATACAATCCTCCATACCCCTGACCCAAAGATTATTCAACTCTTTATCGACAATGCTCATCGTTATCGAAAAGATTTTCAATTGAAATTTGTTTTTTCTTGTGATGCTGATATCCTTGAAATAAAAGAATTATTATCAGGCTTAACAGGATGGAAAAATGAAGATATTTTGCTTATGCCTCTAGGTGGAAATCCGGAAATGCTGCGAATAAACATTGGCAAAACGCTTGAATACTGCATTCGGAACAACTGGAGGTATTGTGATCGTTTACATATTTCTTTATTCGGAGACAAAGCAGGAGTATAAACTCATTCTTTCTTTTTCAAAGACAATACAGTCGGAGATTTATAGTATATGCTCCCTTCCTCCAGTAAATAACGTACACATTCGATAACAAAAGTACGTTCCTCTTCTATCCTGTCAATCAGGTTCCTGACTTCCAGATCCGAGTGTTGCAATAAATTCACGATACTCTCCATTGTTTTCTTTCTATCCGGACGAACACGGTGCTTTTTATGGGTAAGACAGTAATCACAGACACCGCATGGCTCCTTTTCTTTTTGACCGAAATATTCCATTAAATACAACTGCCGGCAAGTATCTTCTGACTCAATATATCCGGCCATCCGCTCAATTTTCGAAGCATAAATTTCCTTACGGTCCTCATAAGCTTCCTTCCCGATATAAACATAAGAAACGGGAACACGCGGCTGATGGTATACAATATAAGGACGGTCATTACCCGGAATATAACTGATAATCTTACGTTTGGCCAGATCCAGCAAAGTATGATAGATATCATCCCTGGTTACCCCCAAATGCTCAGCCAGATACTGCTCATCAATATAAGCGTATTGCACAAATATACCGGCATACGTCCGGAGAACAGATTCGACTAATCTTTCAGCCAATACAGAATGTAAATCTATTTTATACAGTTGGTCTCTCAGTACTAAAAAACTGATCCGGGATCTGGCATGTACAGAAGTCGTACATTCAAGATAACCAGCTACCTGCAAAACTTCAATGGCTGCAAGTGCCTGTACGTAATCTAATTTAAAACTCCGGACAAAGTGATCCGGATCAAATTCAAAAGCAAACCCTGCTCCACATCCTTCTTCTACATGGAAATAATTACCCAAATCCCGGTATACTTCACGAATATATTGTTTATCGGGAAAACCCTGGTTAATTCTTTTTTTTAAGGTGGTCAGGGTTGCCTCATTATATAATAAAACAGCATAGGCCCGCTTTCCATCCCTACCCGCACGGCCCGCTTCCTGAAAATAAGCTTCAGGACTATCAGGTATGTCAAAATGAACCACAATCCTGACGTCCGGTTTATCAATCCCCATTCCAAAAGCATTGGTGGCTACAATTACCGGAGTAACTCCCCGTTTCCATTCCTCTTGCCTGGACTCACGCTGCAAAGAAGTCAGTCCCGCATGATAAAAATCAGCCTGTATTCCTTTTTCAATCAGAAACTTTGCCAGTTCTTCTGCAGTAACCCTCTTACGCACATATACAATTGCACCGGCGGACAATTTAGATAAAATATGAAGCAATTCCCCCAATTTATCATTGGCTTTACGCACGACATAGGAGATATTCTCCCGACGGAAACTTTTAGAAAGAACGTGCGGAGTTTTAAACTTCAGTTGCTTTTGAATATCATCCGCCACCTGCGGAGTTGCTGTTGCAGTGAGGGCCAGGATTGGAGTACCCGGGAAATAGCTTCTGACTTCTGCTATTTGCAGATAAGAAGGCCGGAAATCATATCCCCATTGTGATATACAATGAGCTTCATCAACAGCCAGCAAAGTTACTTGCATTTGCTTCAGAGACTCCCGGAAAATCCGGGAAGCCAGGCGTTCCGGAGAAACATACAAAAATTTCAGTTTATTCCCAATAGCCTTATTTATTACAGACTCTATGTGTTCTGTTGTCATTCCGGTGTATATCGCTTCTGCAGCTATCCCCCGCTTCTTTAATGCTTCGGTCTGGTCTTTCATCAAAGCAATCAAAGGAGTGATGACTATGCAGATGCCTTCCATTGCCAGCCCAGGAACTTGATAAGTAATCGATTTCCCGCCTCCGGTTGGCATCAGAGCAAGTGTATCCTTCCCAGCCATAACGGAAAGGATAATATCTTCCTGTAAAGGCCGGAAATCATCATATCCCCAATACTGTTTTAATATATTTCGGATTTTTACGGTCATTTTGCAAAGATACAAACGAATTGAAAATTGAAAATTGAAAATTGAAAATTATTTACTACTTTCGCCCGTGTGTAACAGAATTGGTTAAAATGAGATTTATCACGGTAATTGCTATATTTATTTTCTTATCTTCCTGCAGACAAGTAAAAAATACGGAGCTTCCTATTGCCCAGGTTTTTGAAAGCACCCTCTACCGGAATGAAATTTCTGAATTCATTCCTCAGGGTACTTCTCAGGAAGACAGTCTTCTGATGGCACAAAGTTATATCCGGAATTGGGTGACCCAAAAACTCTTATTGCATAAAGCGATAGAAAATCTTTCGGGTGAAGAAGCTGGAATCCGGAAACAGGTGGAGGATTACCGAACTTCCCTGTTAATACACAATTACAAGCAAAAATTGATAGCCCAACGATTAATGGAAGATATCCGGGAGGAAGATATCGAGAAGTACTATAATCAACATGAAAATAACTTTGTACTGGCTACCCCGATCGTAAAGGCGGTCTTTTTCATTTTGCCCAAGACAGCTCCAAACCTCAAAGAAGTAAAAAAATGGTTTAAATCAGAAAAAGCTGCAGATCAGGAAAGCCTGGAAGATTATTGTTTAACTAATGCGAGAAAATACGATAAGTTTCAAAACAAATGGATTGAAGCTAAATATTTGCTAAACCTGATACCAGGGGAATTTAATTCACTGGAACACGATATTCTGAATAAAACAGATATTGAAAAAGAGGATGAAGAAAATTATTACTTTTTGAAAATCAAGGAAATGAAAAAAGATCAGACTATCGCTCCTTTAGAATATGTTAGGGAAGAAATTATTTTGATCCTGAAAAATAAGAAAAAATTACAATTCGAGAGTGAACTGGAAAAACAAATTAATCAGGAGGGAATCCGGAAAAACTATGTAAAAATTTACTAAACTGTTCTTCTCTCTTCTCCAATTTAAATAAAAATAGTAGCTTAGAGGGCTCAAAAATAAGATGTTTATATTCGGAAAATTGTAAAATAAATTATATGAAAAAGTATTTACTATTACTTATTTTATCTGTTCCATTCGGATGCATTTTTGCACAAAAAAATGTGGTAGACAAAATTGTAGCTATTGTCGGAGATGAAATTATTTTAAAATCAGATATCGAAAATGCTTTTTTGCAGGAACAAGGACGAGGTATGATTTCTTCATCTTCTGATTTTAAAACCGAATTGTTGGAGCAACAATTAATTCAAAAACTTTTATTAGCACAGGCACAAGTAGATAGTGTCACTGTTACAGAGGAAGACGTTGAAAATGCTTTATCCAGTCAAATAGATCATTTCATCAGTAATATAGGATCTCAGGAACGTCTCGAAACCTATTTCGGTAAATCGGTACAAGAAATTAAAGATGATATGCGCAGTCCGATGCGTGAAAGATTAATCACAGAACAGATGCAGCAAAAGATTGTTGAAAAAATCCGGATTACTCCTTCAGAGATCCGAAATTATTTCAAAAAAATACCCAAGGACAGCCTCCCCGAAATGCCTGATCGTTTTGAAATTCAACAAATTGTTCTTCAGCCGCATATCAGTGATGCTGAAAAAGAAAGAGTACGCGAACATCTTAGAGAATATAGGGAGCAGATCCTGAAAGGAGAAAAATCATTTAATACTTTGGCTGTACTCTATTCTGAAGATCCTCAATCTGCAGTACGGGGAGGTGAATTGGATTATTTGACGCGTACAAACATGGATCCTGCATTTGCAGAGGCCGCATTTAATTTGAAACCTGGCAAAATTTCCAAAATTGTAGAATCTGAAATGGGATTCCATATTCTACAATTAATTGACCGGCAAGGAGATAAAATCAAAGTACGTCAAATTGTGTTGCGTCCTAAAGTTTCCGAATCTGAAAAAGAAGAAGCTTTACACCGTCTGGATACCATTCGTCAATACATCAACGATGGTAAAATGACTTTCGAAGAGGCTGCCTATTATTTTTCTTCAGATAAAAAAACTAAAAATAATGGAGGTTTGTTTTCAGACCCCATAACTTCTGAAGCCCGGATTGCACGGGCGGATATCCCCGGAGAAATGGCAAAAGCTGTCAATCGGCTGAAACCCGGAGAGATTTCAGAGCCTTTTATCACCCATACAGATGGTAATCTTGAAGAATATAAAATTGTTAAAGTAAAAGCATTTTATCCCAGCCATAAAGCTAATCTGGAAGATGACTGGCAAAATTTCGAACTACAATTGACCCAGGAAAAACAAATGGATAAATTGGAAAAATGGATCCGGGAAAAACAAGCCAATACATACATTCATATTGACGAAAATTACCGGAATAGTAAATTTCGGTATGACGGATGGATAAAATAAAATTTTTTAAGCTCTGGGCTAAAATACATCTTCATGGAAGATCATGTCAAGCTGATTGCATTCAGATTTGTCAAGGGACCTTTGTTCGCCAACATTATTCTGGCAGATGAAATAAACCGTACTCCGGCAAGGGATCTTAGAAATTATAAAGCCGAAACTGAACATATTCAGGTCGAAAATCTGATACAAGAATTTATAAAATAATGATTAGATATCTCCTACTCTTTTTTATCTGTTTTTTTGTGCTGCAAGCAACAGCACAAGAAAAAACAGTGATTGAAATCAAACATTCCGATGTCGGACATCCGGAAAAGACAGGTGTTAACCGATTGATTGGTAATGTTAAACTGGAACATAAGAACATCGTCATGACATGTGACAGCCTCTATCAATACCGGGATAGTAATTATATTGAGGCTTTTGGACGAGTACATGTTGTTCAGGATGACACCTTGAATCTTTGGGGGGATTTCCTGACTTATAATGGAAATACAGAACAGGCCAAGGTGAGGAATAATGTTATTATGCAAGATCCCCGGATTACCCTGACAACCAATTTTCTGGATTACGATGCGGCCAGTCGTATCGGTCATTATTTCAACGGTGGAACAATCAAGGATAGTATAAACACCTTAATCAGTGATATCGGCTATTATTTTGTGCCCATCAATCAAATGTTTTTTAAAGATAGTGTTAAAGTTTACACACCGGACTATACCATGTATTCCGATACACTGAAATATCAGACAGACACAAAACTGATTACTATTTTAGGTCCAACTCATATATATGGAGATAACCGAACTTTATATTCCGAAGATGGTTGGTATAACTCGTTGACTTCTCATGCAGAATTATACAAAAATAACCTGCTTACCTATAACAATTACCTGGGTAAATCTGACACCTTAGTTGTTGATAGTCTTAGTGGTACGGCGGTTATGCGCCAAAACATTCATTTATATGATACGGTCAACAACATTCTGGTAGAAGGGAATTATGGAGAAGTATTGAAAAATAATGATTATGCCTTTGTAACAGAGAGAGCATTGTTGACTTTGATCGGGCAAAATGACTCCCTTTTTATTCATGGAGACACCCTTTCTATCAGCAAAGATTCAATAGGAAATAATGTGATGAAAGCTTTTCACGATACCAAATTTTACAGTCTTGAGTTGCAGGGGGTTTGTGACTCTATGGTTTTTCCCGTTGCTGATTCTACCGTATTTCTTTATAAAAACCCCATTGTTTGGGCCAGTGGAAATCAGATGACAGCAACGGATATTAACATGCATATCCGTAACAATCAAGTTGACCAATTTCATCTGAATAACAAAGCCATGATTGTAAATCAAGTCGATTCAACAATGTATAAACTCCTTCCGAATCAAAAGGGAACCATGTTTAATCAGATCAAAGGACGGGATATGACCGGTTATGTAAACAATAACGAACTCAGAATGGTCCTTGTCAACGGTAGCGGAGAATCGCTTTATTATGTTGACGACAAAGGGATTATTATCGGACTCAATAAAGCCATTAGCTCCAACATCCGAATCGAATTAGAAAACAAAAAAATTCAGGCCATCACTTTTATCAATAAAGCAGAAGGTTCCTTAAATCCCCTTTTTATGGTCAAGGAAGAAGACCAGCAACTTAAGGATTTCCATTGGTATATAGACCTGAAACCTCTGGTAAAAGAAGATATCTTTAAATAAGAAAACGTTGTCAGGATCAACTGGCAACGTTTTTTCTTTATATTTCCTACCTTTATTCTTCGAAATAAACCGTATACCGATTCCAAAAATCTTCGTTCGTTTTAATATCTTCGTAGTAAGTCCTCCCGGTAATGACGGTTGGATTGTCAATCTTAACCCGTGTAGTAACATATTCCATCAGTCCCTTCAGCTCTTTTCCCTCTTCTTTGTAAGCATAGTCAATCTTAATTCCACTAAGGATATACACAGATCTTACTCTTTTATAAGTAGTAGTAATTGTCATATTGACATCCTCCTTTGGTTTCTCATTGATAGCAATCAAATTCCTTCCCAAACTATTAAAATTTCTAGCTGTAATATGGACAATATTCTTCAAAACAGCAAAATTTTTCTGATTCACATATATTTCTCCGGAATAGCTTTTTACAGAAGGATCACCAGCCGTTGAAATGGACGGATTCTTCGCTGTATAACTGATGATCTGAACAGAATCACCTTCATAGAGAATTTTTCCCTTGCTTTTTAATTTATAATCCCTGGAATTCATAATGTCCAACACATTCCGGGTATTTCTTACAACATCTGCAGTCAAAATATCATCCAGACAGGTTAACCCATCCCATACCGAATGAGTGGGCTGATTCCGGCGGACCTCATTAAATTTATAATTCAATTCACTGAAAGCCGATGCCACATCTCCCCGATAATAGCCTTTTGCATCATAAATAGTCACAGTTGCCTCCTTAACTTTATCAGTACCATCAGCATTAGTTGCACATTTAAAATAACCTTCATAATTATAAGGGGTGGCAATATAATTCTTATGGATGTTCGAAACGACATTCTGTAACATCTTTTTATATACCAACAACTCTCCATAAACATCCACCGCTTTCATATCGTAAGATACCGGCATCAATTTAATTACTAAATCCGGTTTGTCTTTTATCTCATAAAATTTCATTTCCAATGGTGCATATCCCACGGCAGAAATTTTTACTTTATAGGTTACATATCTATACGGTATGATCAACTCAAATCTTCCGTCGATATCCGAAGCCACTCCGGCAACAGTTCCCAATAGTCCCATATTAGCAAAAGCAACAGGTTCACCCGTTTTTGCATCTATAATAACCCCTTTTGCTGTTACTTTTCCATCGTTCTGCGCACTAGCCGGCAGCAGACATCCAAAAACCAAGGTGATCAACAAAATCAATCTTCTATTCATAGGTATTTGCACTTTTAGGTAATTCAATCCGATTTTACGTTATCTTTCTATTTTAATTTTATATATTTGCCCCAAAGTAAGCAATTATAATGCTTAAAACCAAAATGTGTCAAAATAAAAGAGCTGCATTATATGAGAAAAACAGTTTTATACGTCGGAGTTTTTTTAGTGATGTCGTCCTTATTGGGGTCATGTGTCTCAAAAAAGAAATATGAAGAGCTTGCCCGGGCAAAACGTGATTCAGACCGGAATATTATCGACTTACAAAGAGAAAAAAGTAAATTGGAAAAAGATTTACAATCAGCTAAAGATGATTTTAATACAATCCGCTACAAACTAACTGAAAATAATGCAGCTAAAGACAAAACAATAGACCAGTTATATACACAATTACGCTCTCTTGAAAGTAAACAAGTCGAATTGAAATCAGAGCTCAGTAATGTTTCAGATCAAATAAAATCAACAACTCAATCCTCAGAAGCGCAAATTTCATCATTGGAGAGTGATTTGCAGAAAGTTGTCGCAGAGCGGGATAAACTACGCAAACAACTCTCCGAAGTACAGACCAATCTGGAATTTGAAAACCGGAAAATCAAAAGTGAACTGGCAACTGCTCTGGCTGATGCCAACGGTAAAGAAAATGAAATAGCCAAACTCAAGGCCAGTAATGAAGAAATGAATAAAAAATTATCCTGGATCAGAAAAACGAAGACCGATGCCGATGCTGAGATCAAAAAATTAACCAATCAGGTAAACTTATTGAAGAAAGAATTGAATAAGAAATAAAATGATCTATATTATTTTAGGTTTAACAGGGCTGCTACTTATAGTTGCCCTGTTTACTTATATTTCAAGGCAAAAAAACAATATTCCGGACGAAATTATTGCTCCTTCGCCTGAATGTTGCGGGGCACACGCGATATGTGAAAAAGGTCTCAAAAAAGCAAATATTCACATTGATTATTTCGAAGACGAAGAATTGGACCAATATAAACATATTCCGGCAGACAGTTACAATGAC
>URJC01000069.1 GCA_900548135.1 uncultured Odoribacter sp.
CAAAACTTCCAAATCTTTTATCTTTCCCTGTTCTATCTTAAACCGGATAGCAGTTCTCACTTTATGAAACCCGTATCTGCCTGCTGCACCTGGATTGATATGTAAGCAATCCAATTTCTTATCATACATTACTTTCAGAATATGAGAGTGACCACATACAAACAGTTGTGGATGTTCCCGGTTTAAAACCTCCCGGATTCGCGGATCATAATGACCTGGATACCCTCCAATATGAGTCATCACAATCTTGACTCCGCCACAATCAAATATTAATATATCCCGGAACATTCTCCTCAATTCTCCTCCGTCAATATTTCCATACACAGCACGAAAATTGTAAAGGGCAGCCAAACGTTCAGCCACTAATAAATCTCCTATATCCCCACAATGCCACACTTCATCGCAATCTTCAAAAAACTTTTCAATTTTCGGGTCCAGCCACCCATGAGTATCTGACAAAAGACCTATTTTCATAGCACCACCTATAATTGGTATAACATCTTTATTTCATTTGCCCAATTTTCTTCATCCGGAGTTTCCAGAATTAAAGGGATATGGTTAAACCGAACATCTTGCATAATTCTCCGGAAAGGCTCTAAGCCTAATTCGCCTTTTCCGATCACCTCATGACGGTCAACATGAGTACCCTGTCCTTTTTTGGAATCATTAAGATGCATTCCTTTCAAATATTTGAAACCGATCACTTCGTCAAAATATTCAAAAGTCTCCTGAAACCCATGCTCACTTTTTAAATCATAACCGGCAGCAAAAGCATGGCAGGTATCTATACAAACCCCTATCCGGTTTTTATCTTCAACCCGGTCAATGATGTAAGCCAATTGCTCAAAAGTATATCCTAAATTTGATCCCTGGCCAGCAGTATTCTCTATTACGGCACAAACACTTTTTGTCTTGCCAAGCGTTATATTTATAGACTCAGCAATGGTACGTAAACATTCTTCATCACTGACTTTTTTCAATGAACTACCCGGATGAAAATTGAGCAATTTTAATCCTAACTGCTCACATCTCAGTACTTCATCTAAAAAGGCTGCCCGTGACTTTTCCAATGCTTCTTTATCCGGATTACCCAAATTGATCAGATAACTATCATGCGGCAAAATATGATCCACAGCATATCCCAATTCCTGACAACGCTGATGGAATAATTCTACATTATCCGGAGTATAAGGAGATGCAACCCACTGGCGCTGATTTTTAGTAAAAAGTGCAAACGCTTTTGCTCCTATCCGATGGGCATTCACCGGAGCATTTTCAACTCCCCCTGATATACTGACATGTGCCCCAACATATTTCATATACAATGTTTTAAATTACTGCCTGTTCAAAAGTTTAACGCATCCTTACTGCTAAAAGTTTAAGGTGGACAAAGTTAATTTTTTTTGATAAGAAAGTTGGGATATTGATTTATATTCCTTTATATTTAGAATAAGTTTAACGCAACAATCCGTATCATGAGTTGGGGCAGACATATTACCAGCAATCGTCTCAATTATGTTTGAAATTATTCCGGAAACTTTATAAAAATTTCTCTAAAAGAAATAAACTATGTTCAATTAATAAAACTCCCGCAAATCCATCCATGTTTGCGGGAGTTAAAAAGAGAAAGTTAATCCCTATTCTTTATTTGATCAATTCAACACTTCGTTTGACAAACTTATTCAATGCTTCCCCTTTCAAAAGACCATTAGCCAACAAAGCCAAATCAATCAACTGTCCCACTATCTTATTGTCTTTTCCATATTCCTGCAATAATTCCTGTTTTTGCTTTTTCAGTTCATTGATTTTATCGGAATATTCTTTCTTCCGGTCCTTATCCACCTGTGGAATTTCGTCTTCTTTCTTACCTTTATTCAATTCATCAATCTCAGTATGCTTACTTTCGTATTCCTTAATTTCAAAAGTGATCGGTTCCAGTTTGTCAGCCATAGCCTTCTGTTCGTCAGCCAAAACCTCTTTTACCAGTTTATGATCAGTATTTACCACCAAGGTAAACTGATCATCCATAGCCCCATAAAATCCCATACCCGGATTCATGGCAGCCATCTCTTTCATCCGCCGCATAAATTCTGAACGGGTGATTACGACAGGATCAGCACTCTCTCCCAATGCCTCAAAATTCACGATATACATCCCCCCTTCTTTCGGGAGCTGTGCATTGAAAACATCACGCATCTCGTCCTGTTCTCCTTCTGTCCAACTGGTTTCTTTGGTCTCATTTTTAGGAATCAACTTATCAATGACATCCGAATCGACACGCAAAAATTTATGATTTGTATGCTTTTGCTCCACATAATTGATAAAATGAGTATCCAATTGTCCATCCATAATCAATACATCATACCCTTTATCCTTCGCAGCCTGAATATAGGTATATTGTTCCTGTATATCAGTAGCATACAGATATACAATATTATTGTCTTTATCTGTCTGATTTACTTTGACCAAATTTTCATATTCCTCCAGTGTGAAATACTTATCATCGGTATCTTTCAACAAGACTATATTATTGGCTCTTTCTGCGAATTTTTCATCTGTCAGTATTCCATATTGGATAAACACTTTCAGGTCATCCCATTTCTTTTCATATTCTTCCCGGCTATTCTTGAAAATATCAGTCAAGCTATCGGCTACTTTTTTCGTAATATGATTAGAAATTTTCTTTACATTTCGGTCACTTTGTAAATAAGAACGGGAAACATTCAAAGGAATATCCGGAGAATCGATCACTCCATGCAACAAAGTCAGGTATTCGGGTACAATTCCCTCTACAGAATCTGAAACATAAACCTGATTACTATACAATTGGATCTTATTCTTCTGTATCTCAAATTTATTATCAATCTTGGGGAAATACAAAACACCGGTCAGATTAAACGGATAATCTACATTCAGATGAATATGAAACAAAGGATCTGCCATGGCCATCGGATACAATTCCCGGTAGAAATTCTGATAGTCCTCTTCTTTCAAATCTGCAGGTTTACGGGTCCAAAGCGGATTGGTATCATTGATGATATTATCTTCCTCCGTTTCTACTTGTTTACCCTCTTTCCATTCTTTCTTTTTACCAAAAACAATTTCAATCGGTAAAAATTTACAGTATTTAGTCAATAATTCCTGAATCTTACTATCCTCCAAAAAATCTTTTTCCTCAGCATTGATATACATAATTATGTCTGTACCCCGCTCTGCCTTTTCCGTATTTTCCAGTGTATATTCAGTATCCCCTTCTCCTGTCCATTTTACGGCCCGGGCTCCTTCTTTATAAGATTTAGTCACAATCTCCACCTTATCACTTACCATAAACGCCGAATAAAACCCTAACCCAAAATGACCGATAATAGTAGCTGCATCATCTTTGTGTTTTTCCAGGAATTCCTCGGCGCCAGAGAAAGCAATCTGATTAATGTATTTTTCAACTTCTTCCTGAGTCATCCCGATACCACAATCTGAAACCGTCAAAGTCCCTGCCTCTTTGTCAGCTTTTACGCTTACCCGCAAATTAGAGGCGTCTCCTTTAAACTCACCGGAAGATGCCAATACCTTCAATTTCTGGGTAGCATCAACAGCATTAGAAACGATTTCACGAAGAAAAATTTCATGATCAGAATAAAGAAATTTCTTAATAATTGGAAACAGATTTTGTGTTGAAACTCCTATTTTTCCAGTTGCCATAGCATTATATTTTTAGTGTTTAATTTCAATTTTACGCAGAAAAATAAACAATTGTTATGCCAGACGCAATAAGATGACAAAAAGGCAGAAAAAACAATAAAGAATTACTATCTTTACCGTCCGATAAAAACAAGCTGGCATTATGATAAAACACATTGTACTTTTCAAATTCAACGCTTCGGCAGATAAAGAAGCTAAATTACAACAAATAAAAACTGAACTAGAACAATTACCTGACATTATTCCGGAATTAAAGGAAATCCACGTCGGATTAAACACAAACCCAGCAGAAAAATGGGACCTGAGTCTGGAAGCATTTGTAGAACACTGGCAAGATTTGGATACCTATGCCAACCATCCGGCCCATCAGAAAATTGTGAAAAACCTTATTGCACCCATCAAAGCAGACCGGGCCTGTGTGGATTTTCAAATTTAATTTTTTATCCGGTAGCTCCCTGCTGCCGCGTGTGCTTGTTCAACCACGTAAAAAACAAGATATATGTCAAAAACTGTCACTCTCCCCTTTATGTTGCTGGGGATTCTTTTTAATGTTTGCCTCGTTGCTTCCAACCTGCTCGAAACTAAAGTGATCCAACTGGGCCCTATCACTGCTACTGCCGGACTAATCGTATTTCCAATTTCCTACATCATCAATGACTGTATTGCAGAAGTCTGGGGATTTAGAAAAGCCCGCCTGATCATCTGGAGCGGTTTCGCAATGAATTTCCTCGCTATCGGTTTTGCACGTCTAGCCATAGCTTTACCTGCGGCTCCCTTCTGGGAAGGAGAAGATAGTTTCAATTTCGTATTTGGCCTGGCACCACGAATTGCCATCGCCAGTCTACTTGCTTTCCTGGTTGGTTCTTTTCTTAATGCTTACATCATGAGTAAAATGAAAGTAGCCACCCGGGGCAAACATTTCTCTCTCCGGGCTATCGTCTCCACCCTGATCGGCGAAAGTGCCGATTCTCTCCTCTTTTTTCCCATTGCTTTCGGAGGCCTGATTCCTGCCAAGGAACTACTGATTATGATTGGAACCCAGGCATGTCTGAAATCCTTGTATGAAGTAATTATTTTACCAGTTACAATTTGGGTCGTCCGTTATATCAAGAACATTGACCATAGCGATGTATATGATAGTGATATTTCATACAACATCATGAAAATCAAAGATTTATAAATTATTCAAAAAAGCCAGGCAATTGGCTACCAACATTTCAATCCCGACAGGAATAGCCCTTTCATCAGGGGCCATTTTAGGATTATGCAAAGGAGGCATTTCCTCTGCTTCCGGGGAGCATACCCCCAAGGTCCAGAATGCTCCGGGGATCTTCTGTAAATAAATAGCAAAATCTTCACCCAAAGTCAAAGGAGCCAATTCCACCACCTGTTTCACTCCAGAGATGCAACCAGCGACCTGCTTAACCTGCTCCGTCAATGCAGGATTATTTACCAAAGGAGGCAGACCGTTCCAAGGCATATCCGGAACAAAACGGCATCCATATAAATCACAAATGGCAGGAGATTTTTCGTGAATTACATTGAAGATATGATGCCGCAGCTGATCATCATGCGTACGTACCGTTCCCATCACTTCTACCCGGTCGGGTATTACATTATTGGTAGTTCCCCCATGAATCGAAGTGATGGACAACACTGCAGGTACCAACGGATTCCTGAATTTTGTGATAATCGTCTGATAAAATTGAATCAATGCAACAGCAGCCAGAATAGGATCAGAACCCATCAGATCCATCGCCGCATGAGTTCCTGTTCCTTCAACTGCAAATATAATATTGTCAGAGGAAGCAAAAAAAGCTCCCGGACGGATCCCGATTGTACCGACAGGTAAACCTGGAAATACATGTTGTCCAAAAATTGCTTGTGGCACTGGGGGCTCCATCAGATAAGGCAATAATAAGCGGGCTCCCCCGGGACGTTTTTCTTCACTGGGCTGAAACACCAGTTTTACGGTCCCGGTCAATTCTTCTTCACAGGCTTTTAAAAGCAAAGCTGCTCCTAAAAGCATTGCGGTATGCATATCATGTCCGCAGGCATGCATAACCCCTGAATTCTCCGAACTAAAAGGTAAACCGGTATCTTCCATTATCCGCAAAGCGTCCATATCCGCACGCAGAGCCACACATCGCTCACCTTTCCCCAATATAGCAATCACCCCTGTTCCAAAAGTCTGACAGGGAATTTTATACTGTTCCAGAACTTCTACAATATAGGCTTGTGTCTCAAATTCCTGTACAGACACCTCCGGATAACGGTGTAAATGCCTTCGAAAACTTACTGCAGCATTATAAGCATCTTTTTTTTCCATAATTATCTCAACAATTCTGCCAGTGGAACTACAAAAGGAAAAGCAGACCTGTGTCTTATTCCATAACCCGGCAATTTAGAAACATCCCAACTTTGGCCACCCAATTCTTCATCTGTAACTGCTTCTACCCGATAGACTAAATAATAAGCTTGTGAAGGTATCCCCGGATATTTTTTCATCATCAACACGGCCCTCGAACAAACCCGGGGTTCAGTATCCAAAATCCGAAATAATTTATTTGTACAATTTTCCTTTTTTGTATGCAACAAAATATATTTAGCTCCCGCTTCTTCTTTTCCTATGGCAAAAGCTCCTCTTACACTTCCCATTCTAAAATTATATAAACCACTACTGATAATCCATTCCAAATGTTGTTCATTTTTATAATAAGCAACCAATACGTATGGTTTTTCTTCCATATCTGAAAGTACATGTCCCCTTTGCGCTACATCCATAAAATCTTCCTGTTCCTCCAAACCGTATTCTCCCAACAAATCAAAGCCAGGAAATGTTTCCTTTAAAGGAATCCGGTATACCCAACCATATTCCTTTTGTTCACGTACCAACTGCGGAAGAAGCTCCACAACACGGTCAACTGTAATCATACACAATGAAGTCTCCACAGGTTTATCCCCTTTCCGTTGAAAGACAGCAATTACAATGGGAGTCTTGGTCACTTTTTCCATATTCAGATGCTTGTTTAAATCCTCCTCTGAGAAAAGAAAATAGGGATGAGTCCGACCATAAAAAGAACGGCATTTTACTTCTATTTCTATATTTCCCCGATTTCTCACCAAAAAATCTCCCCTCTTAACCGGTCCCTTGATTGCCTTCACATAAGCTCTGAAATGTTCCTGATCCTGCCCCAACTCCTCCAGTAGCAATTTTCTGCAGTGAGCCAATTTTACAAAAATAACCTGAGCCCTTAATCCTGCACGATACCAATCTTTCCGTAAACACAGGAAACGACTGGAGGTTCCGACTTGTTGGGGTGGATTATCTGCATTTCCCTGAAAAATAATAGATTTTTCATTTATTCCATCCACCATCACCAAATCTTCAATCCGCTCCACATAAGTATACTTCATTGGAAACGCCTCCGGATCTATGACAATATGATATCCCATGGTTATTATGATGTAAATACGTTTCTAAATTACAATTATTTACATAAAATACCCATTTTTATCCGGAAAAAATAAAGTTACTCCATCTCATTTACTAAAACTTTTCCGTCTAAATAATCTTGCATATTTTGCAAGGTCGTTTCAGCAATGTTCCGCATAGCTTCCTGCATTAAAAATCTTTGTGTTCTCAAGAAAAATTAGAAGGCAGGGAAAGCACTATCGTTTCCCTGCCTTCTGTATTCATAAAACTTTTTTATCCTTATTTTTTCTCTTCTATCCACTTCCGTGCATTGACAAAAGCTTCAATCCAAGGGCTCACTTCGTCATTTTCACGTCCTTCGGCATAATAAGCCCAATTCCACGGATAAATGGAACGTTCCAAATGAGGCATCATTGCCAGATGCCGGCCATCCTTACTACAGATAGCTGCTGTTGCAAACGGAGAACCATTGGGATTGGCAGGATATACATCATAGCTATATTTTACCGGAATATTGTACTCACTCTCAGCATAAGGCAAACTGAATTTCCCTTCTCCATGAGCAATCCAGATCCCCAGCCGGCTACCAGCCAAAGATTTCAGCATCACGGAATGATTAGGTTCTATGGTTACATTTATAAATCCGGATTCAAATTTATGCGAATCATTATGCAACATTTTCGGCATTTCCTGATGTTCCGGATAAATTAACCCCAATTCAACCAAAAGCTGGCATCCATTACAGATACCCAAACTCAACGTATCTTCCCGTTTATAGAAATTTTCCAATGCCTGGCGGGCTTTTTCATTATATTTGAAAGCACCTGCCCAACCTTTGGCAGACCCCAATACGTCAGAATTAGAGAAACCACCGACAAAAACTATCATATTTACCTCTTCAAGAGTCTCGCGTCCACTAATCAGGTCGGTCATATGCACATCCTTGACATCAAACCCAGCCAGATGCAAGGCCCAGGCAGTCTCCCGTTCACACTGGCATCCTTTTTCACGGATTACAGCAGCATGTACTCCGGATTTGGAAGTGCGGTTGAGCTCCAATCCCAGATCTGCCAGCTTTCCGGTAAACCCTTTCGGAAATTTGTATTTCAATTCATTGTGCTTATAGCTCTTATATCTTTCCAATGCTTTATCTTCGCCACTTTGACGCCGGTCAAGCAAATAAGAAGTTTTAAACCAAAGATCACGCAAAGAAGCAATATCCAATAACCAGGAAGCATTATCCTTCCTAACACTCAATTTTCCGGCTTTTCCGGGTTTACCCAGAAATCCATAAGCAACTCCCGCCTTATCCAGCAGAGCCGATACTTTTTTAGCATTCTTATCCGCAATCTGAATGAGTACTCCGGGATTTTCAGCAAACAAAATCTTAATAATATCTTTTTCAGCTAAGAAAGAAAAATCAACATCCAATCCTGAATGATTATCAGCAAAACACATTTCAAGCAGAGCCGTTACCATACCTCCGGCAGAAATATCATGTCCAGCCAATACAATACCTTCATCGATTAACTGTTGTATAGCATTAAACGCTTTTACAAAATATTCGCTATCCTTAACATCAGGCACTTCCTTACCCACTTTATTTAAGATCTGGGCAAAACTTGAACCACCTAATTTCAGCTTATCGAATGAAAAATCCACATAAACAATTTCAGTTGCCGGATCATTCTTTAATACCGGAACAGCAATTTTACGAAAATCGGTCACCTCTCCTACAGTAGAGATAATTACAGTTCCCGGAGCATATACTTTTTTATCCCCATATTTCTGGGTCATAGAAAGAGAATCTTTTCCTGTGGGTATATTTACTCCCAACTCAATGGCAAAATCACTTGCTGCCTGTACTGCCTGATACAGGCGGGCATCTTCGCCTTCATTGCGACAAGGCCACATCCAGTTTGCTGAAAGAGATATTCCTTTCAGCCCCTTCTCAATCGGTGCCCACACCAGATTTGTTAAAGCCTCAGCAATGGCTAAACGCGATCCGGCAGGCGCATCCGCCAAGGCTGCCACCGGAGCATGTCCAATTGAAGTAGCAATACCCCGGTGTCCGCTGTAATCCATAGCAACAACAGCAACATCACTCAGTGGTAAATGCAAAGGGCCAACTCCCTGTTGACGCACTACGCGTCCCGAAACAGAACGGTCCACTTTATTGGTCAACCAATCCTTCGAAGCAACCGCCTCAAGCTGTAACACCTGTTCCAGATATTCTTCCAGCTTGTCAGCAGTATATTCCAAGTCACTGTATTTCTCTTTTACAGTCTTATCCTCCATAATAGTCTTCGGAGGATTACCAAACATATCTTTCAATTCCAGGTCTATCGGTTTCTCCTGAGTTTTAGCATTCTCAAAAGTAAACTTCATATCTCCGGTCGTCTCCCCAATTACATACATCGGAGCCCGTTCACGGTCCGCAATACGCTGCAATCCGGCAACATCTTTTTCCTTCATCACCAATCCCATCCGTTCCTGGGATTCATTACCCACGATCTCTTTTGCCGATAAGGTCGGATCACCGACTGGCAGGTTCTCCATATGGATTTTACCTCCTGTTTCCTCCACCAATTCAGACAAACAATTCAAATGTCCTCCCGCGCCGTGATCATGTATTGAAACAATCGGATTCACTTCGCTTTCAGCCATGGCCCGGATCGCATTACAAACCCGTTTTTGCATTTCAGGATTGGAACGCTGCACCGCATTTAATTCTATAGCCCCGGCATATACTCCCGTATCTACGGATGAAACAGCACCACCACCCATACCGATACGATAATTATCTCCCCCCAGCAACACAACTTTA
>URJC01000070.1 GCA_900548135.1 uncultured Odoribacter sp.
AACAGCCATTACGATAATTACCACTCCCGGTAATACTGTACCCAAGAGGAACCCCTGACTGGTGATACGCGAAATTAAAGAAGTTCCCCGAAAAGTCAACCAGGTAGCCAACCAATACATACCGATAGAGAAGAGCCCGACAAACAATCCGTTTTGCGAAAGGTCCGGTTTTCCGATCATGTAGGCAATGGCAGCGGCAGCGAAGCCTAAAACAGTAGGATACCAAACTACATTTTGAATCCATTGCAGAAAGATCGCTGTAAATCCCATTTTCCGGTTAAAAGCTTCCTTCACCCAAGTATACACCCCACCTCCTCTATCAGCAAAAGCACTACCTAATTCGGCAGCAACAAAAGCCGCAGGAATTAAAAATAAAAAAGTAGCAAAGAAAATATAGAAAAACATAGTTAATTCTTCCTGTGCCATCATCGGTAATCCCCGAAGACTAATCACAGCAGCTGAAGTCATCAGTGCCAGTTGCCAGGTGGAAATGTATTTTGTTCCTTTTCCCATAGTAAGATAAATTAAAATGATGCTCTTCCTACTAACGTAAGGTTATTAATCAAAGTTTCATTTTAATATTTTTTAAATTTTTATCTGTTTTTTTGCCGGATATACAGATTTTAAACTGCCTGACAATTTATCTAAATACCGGCCCACTAGTAATCACTACCCATTAATGATTCATCGTTATGGATAATTTTAAAACAGGTCTCAAAATTTTCCTACCTTTGCAGTCAATAAAAGATTAACCTATGGAAAACACACCCAAGCCTTCTTTCTTAGCTCTAAGTCCATTATTCATTTTTCTGGGCGTATATTTAATCACCTCCATCATTGTCAATGATTTTTACAAAGTACCTATTACAGTTGCTTTTCTGATCTCTTCACTGGCAGCCATAGTTATGACCACTCATTTGCCACTGTCCGAACGAATCAGCCATTTTTCGGGAGGAGCCTCTGATAAAAATATTCTTTTGATGATCTGGATTTTTATTCTGGCAGGAGCTTTTGCCCAATCAGCAAAAGCCATGGGAGCAATTGATGCCACCGTGAACCTGACCCTGCATATCCTTCCTGACAACCTGTTACTGGCCGGTATCTTCATTGCGGCCTGCTTCATTTCTCTCTCTGTGGGTACGTCTGTTGGTACCATTGTTGCGTTAACACCTGTAGCAGTTGGAATTGCAGAGAAAACAGGTATAGAACTTCCTTACATGGTTGCGATCGTCATCGGAGGGGCTTTTTTCGGAGACAATCTTTCTTTTATTTCAGACACCACTATTGCAGCCACCAAAACCCAGGGATGTGAAATGCGGGATAAATTCAAGGTAAACAGCCTGATTGTCATGCCTGCCGCCATCCTATTATTAATTTATTACGTTTTTGCAGGTATACAAATACAGGCTCCGGCCCAAGTTACCCCGGTAGAATGGATAAAAGTATTTCCCTATCTGATCGTATTGGGAACAGCTTTGGCAGGAATAAATGTGATGGTTGTTCTATTTCTGGGGCTTCTCACTTCCGGTATTATTGGGATAGGAACTTCCGGTTTCGGCTTTTTCGACTGGTTTGCTGCCATGGGAAACGGAATCACCGGAATGGGTGAATTGATTATCATCACTTTATTGGCCGGAGGAATGCTGGAAATGATCCGTTACAACGGAGGTATCGACTTTATTATCAACAAACTCACCCGCAAAGTAAACTCCAAACGTGCCGGTGAACTAAGCATTGCCGGCCTCGTATGTCTTGCCAATCTTTGCACAGCCAATAACACCATTGCCGTAATCACTATCGGCCCCATAGCCCGAAAGATTGCGGAGAAATTCGACATTGACCGTCGTAAATCTGCCAGTATTTTAGATACTTTTTCCTGTTTTATACAAGGCATAATCCCCTATGGAGCCCAAATGCTGATGGCAGCAGGATTAGCTGCCATCTCTCCCCTCTCTGTCATCCGTTATCTCTATTATCCGGTTAGCCATTTTATTCCGGTATCCCCGAAAATATTCCTAAAAAAGAAATTTCCCCAAAATCAGGAATCCGACTTTGGGAAAATTTTTCCAGCCAGCAGGCATCCTCTCATTCAATTCATCCCACCCCCCAAAACTTTTGCATATTCAGCCAGAGCAATCTTATATTGATAATTTACGGATACCACATTCGTATAGGCCTGCAACCAGCTCACCTGTGCAGAAAGTACATCCAGGATCGGTAATCTCCCCTCATTATAACTAAACGTATTCAATGACAAATTATCCTTTGCTATATCCAATGAGGAATAAACAATCTCTAATTTCTTTGCAATCTCAGTCACATTTACCCAGGCATTATTCAATTCTTTACTCACCTGATCCTCTAACTTGCTCCTTTCCAACTCCATTGTTTCCTCCTGAGTTTTACTTATCCGCACATTTTGCCTTTTTTCTCCCCAATGAAAAACCGGAATATTCACCTGAGCATAGGCGGTAGTCGCCCATTTCGCTTTTCCGTCAATATTTATCAGGGTGGTTCCGTACTTTTCCTTCACGCCAACCACCAGTTGCGGCAAAAATTTGGAGCGGGTCAAACCGGTCTGCATTCTAGCAACTTCAATTTCCATGATCGCAGCCTGATAGTCTGCTCTCTTTTCCAAAGCTTTCTCCAAACCTTCCTGCTTAGGTGTCCACAACACTTTTTGAATGGAATCAGTCAACACTATTTCCATATCAGGATTGTTTCCCATCATAATATTCAAAGACTGCAAAGCAATCTTATAATTCATTGCAGTAGTATTCAATTGTAATTCAGCTTCTTTCAATCTGTTTTGCACCATCAGTAAATCCGTCTTACTAATAGCACCTTCTTCAAAACGCTTATTTACAATACCATACAACTCGGTTACCAATTGCACATACTGCTGGGATAATTGAAATAAATCCTTATTCGCAGCAACAGTCCAATAGCTCACATCAGCAGCATAAATCATATTATCAACCGTATGTTCTACCACCAATTGTGCTATTGCATGCTGCAATTTAGCAACATGATACTGTTTCCGCACAGTACTACCGGAATACAAATTTTGTACGACCCCAGCTTCTACTCCATAATTATCATGTTTCAAGTCAGTACCCGGAAAAAATTCTATCGTTTCTATTTGATAAGAATAATTGCCGGCAGCATCCACTTTCGGAAAAAAACCGGTTTTAATACTCTTTAAAGAATATAAAGCTCCATCTACAGCCTGCCGGGATTTTTGTATATCCTGATTATATTCCAACACTTTGGAACGATATTGTTCTATGGACAAAGTCTGCGCAAACAAAACACTTACCCCGAATACCATTCCGATGACTAAATATATCTTTTTCATTTCAAACATTTGAATCTATTTCTTTTATTCCTCATGTGTCATTTTTACCGGAGTATCTGTCACCTTCACCCTGAATAGCAAACTATAGGTAACAGGCAACACGAAAATAGTCAGTAAACTGGCCACCAATAAACCACCCATGATACAGGCTGCCATTCCCCCGAACATCGCATCAAATAACAAAGGCAACATCCCCAGAATAGTCGTGCCTGAAGCCATGCTCACCGGTACAATTCTCGACTTTGTGGCTTCGATGACCGCTTCCAGACGCGGTGTCCCCTTAGCTTCTTCTATACCGATCTGATCAACCAATACAATGGCATTTTTGATATTCATTCCTATCAATCCTAAAACTCCCAAAATGGCAAAGAAATCAAGCATTTTCCCTGTCACAGCCAATCCAAATACCACTCCGATAAAAATCAAAGGTACCATCAACAAAATGATGGTAGGCTTTCGGTAAGTCTTAAACAAAAACAACAAAACCATAAACATCAATATAAAGGTCAAAGGTAAATTAGCAGCCATTGCAGAGTTGGATTCTTCCTGTGTTTCATCTTCCCCAAATACCTTCATCCGGTAGCCTTGCGGCAAAACCATTTCCTCCTGCAATGCTTTCTTCACCTGTGTAAAGGCAGCCATCGTGTTAGCTCCTCGTTTAGAATCACATTGCGCCATCATCACTTTTTCCCGGTTATACCGTTTAATCACATTGTAATTATAGTTGAAAGCAAAACTATCAACCACCTGCGCCAACGGAACAGCATATCCTGATTGCGAGAAAACCGGCAGGGTTCTCATATTGTCAATTCCCGAATATTCAATGTTATCCTCCTTCAATAGGATCGGCATAAACAGATCCTTCTCCCGATAATCGCCCAATGCCAATCCATTCGTAGCAATCTTCAACGCATAAGCTACAGCCTGACGAGTAATCCCCAAACGTTGTCCCCTTTCCTGGGAATAAGCAGGCTCCCAGACAGGTACTTTATTTCCCCAGCTATTTTTCACATCTGTTGCCATATCACACCTCCGCATAATCGCCATTGCCTTTTCTGTCAACAGAGTCAACGTATCAATATTATCACCGATAAATCCGAATTCTATATTCGCCTCTACAGCCGGAGATAACTTGAACAGAGAAGCCCGGATTAAAATATTCGGGTAATTCTCGCGTACATATTCATTCAGACGGGCTTCGACAGCTGCCGTATACTTCTTATCTTTTACCTCCACCAGCAAATTTCCAAAATTAGATTTAGGTCCGAAAGAAGTACTAGCCAAATAATAACGTAAAGGAGAACTTCCATAGGTTCCGGACACATTTACCACTTCTTCCTGTTGCATCAGGAAGTCTTCAATTTTTCCCATATCCCGTTCTGTTTCACGGATACTATATCCTTCAGGCAAAAAGCAATCAGCCCGGAAATAAGGCTTATCCATATTGGGGAAAAAGTTCTGAGGCAATAAACCCATCACCACTAATGACACCATAAACAAGCCAATCATCACCATCAGGGTAATCACTTTATAACGAATTAAAAAGCGTAAAAAGTGGCCGAACTTATGATAAAAAGGTTTGTCATACGGATCTTTTCCAGCCTCTCCATCACCTTCCTTCAGAATAAAATTACCAAAAACAGTAGTTTGTGCCAAAGCCAACACCCAACTCAACAACAAAGAGACAGCCAATACAATAAACAAAGGCTTAATCATCTCAGCTACGGACGATTGAGCTAAATACAAAGGAAGAAAAGAAAAGACTGCGATCATAGTAGCTCCTAACAATCCCCATTGCGGAATAGTTGCTCCGTCAATCAACGCTTGCCGGCGACGGACTCCTCGTTTGATTGCAATCTGTGCATTATCGGTCACCACAATAGCATTATCGACCAACATCCCCATGGCAATAATAAAAGCCGCCAGGGAAGTCCGGTTCAGTCCAACACCCATGAACTGCATAATCAACAAAGTCCCCCCAATACAAAATATCAACGAACTACCGATCAGCAATCCAGCCCGTACTCCCATGACAATCAAAATAATAAAAATAACAATCAGCACAGACTCGATTAAATTCAGGATGAAGCCATTATTCGCCTCCCTGGCAATCTGATCTTCCGGATACAAGGAAAGTATTTCTATTCCAATGGGCATTTGCTGTTCCAATTGGGCTAGTTTCAGACGCACGGCATCTCCGGCTTTCACCACATCATAATCCGGAGCGGTAGACACCCCTATCCCAATGGCACGTTTCCCATTTACACGGATTAACGTACTGGGCGGTTCCAGATATCCTTTTTCAATGATGGCAATATCTCCCAAACGAATCTGCTGGCCTGTCTGAGTGGATATTAATTGGTTCCGGATATCGGTCAGATTTTTATAAGTTCCTTCAGCCAGTACCTTTAACTGAATATTTCCCGCTTTCTTTTCTCCGGTATTGATCAAAGAGTTCTGCGACTTAATGGTTTGCATTAATGAATTCAGGTTAATTCCTGAATTCGCCAGTTTCGACATTGAAATAAAGACATTCACCACCTCTGTCTGTTCTCCAAACAAAGCGACTTTCTGTACCCCTTCAATAGTCACCAATTCTGTTTTCAACCGTTGTCCCCATTCCCGAAGGTCATGATAACTGAATCCTTCATCAGCAGTAAGGGAAAAGTAAATACCAAATACATCCCCAAAATCATCCGACACTTTGATCGTGGATGCCCCCTGAGGTAATTGCGACTGTACATTCAACACTTTCCGCCTCAACTCATCCCACATCTGCGGCATTTCTTCGGGAGGCGTCGCCGGACTCAGTTCGATATTGATTTTCGACATTCCATAGTAAGAATCCGATTTAATTTTGTATACCCGGCGCATAGACTGTATCTCCCGTTCTATCGGCTCAGTAACCAACTCTTCCACCTCCTGGGGAGAAGCACCAGGATATTGGGTAATCAATACTGCCGTTTTTATCACAAAAGGAGAGTCTTCCTTTTTTCCTAAAGATCCGAAAGACAATACCCCTCCGATGATCATAACAACCAGAAAGAAATAAATGATTTTTGGATAATCCAATGAATACTTAGCTATATTCATGTGTATCAATTTAATTATTTACAACTGCAACTTTTTGACCTTCTGTGATATAATTCACTCCGGCCACAACAATAACATCATCCGCTTTTAATCCCCCTGTCACCTGTACATTATCAGTCCCAAACAACTGTTCAGCCGTCACCTGCTGACGTTTTACTGTCCCATCCGTGCTATTATAGAGCCATACCGACGTTTCATCGGTTTTCAAATCCTTAAACAAAGCACTCAAAGGAACTGAATAACCTTCTCCTGCCGTATTATCAATACTCAATTTCACCTTACAGGAAAAACCCGGATAAATGTTGTATATATCCCTTCTAAAAGAACTATCTGCAATAGACAAGCGTACAGGAATACCACTTCCATCCGGTGAAGCATCCACAAATTCTTTTACCCTGGCTTTAAACCATTTTCCTTTATAAGTATCAAATTCTACTGCTACTTGCATAGATTCCCGTGTCAAACGTACATTGGTTTCCGGAAGGATAAAACTGACTTCCAGTTTATCCGGATTAACCAACTTTACAATAGACTCACCCGGTTGCACCTTTTGATAATTTTCCACATACTTCTGTTCTACAAATCCGTCAAAAGGAGCTTTTAACTTGGTATCCGACAAAGTATTTACAGCAGTTTCATAAGCCGACTTTGCTTTTACATAATTGGCTTCTGCAATCTCATAATCCTGTTTTGAAATAGCCTGCATAGCCAATAACCGTTTATTCCGTTCCATCTGGGATTTCGCTGTAATATAGGCCGCCTTATTAGCTTCATATTGTAAATTATAATCCAGCGGATCAACGGCAGCAATCACCATCCCCTTTTTCACTTTCTGACCCGCATCCACATTCATCTCCACTAACGGACCGGACACCTTAAAGGCCAACTTACTGTATTCTTCTGCGCCTACCACACCCGTATACATCTTTTGCATAGCACCCAGTGTCTCAACTTTTACAATACGTACAGGCCGTGGTATGTTCTGATAATTTCCTTTTTTGTTGTCACAGGAAATTCCTAACAAGACACACAAACTTGAAACAATAACTAATCTCAATTTCATGATTGATATTTATTAATTTTAACTTTATTCTACTTTCGTATGCAATTATGCCCCTCTTATACAAAAGATAAGCCAAAGAATCGACTATAAAGTTAAAAAATATTTTCAAATATTAAATAAAAAAGAATAAGTACTACTATTTTTCAGTATACGCACTTTTAATAAGAAAAGTTAGAAAAATCACCACACAACCAATTCACACAATTCAATATAATCAGCAACAAAAAACATCCGGTTGTACTCACTTTCAACCCGAAAAGGTAAATTTACAATTCCGGATTTATGACAATATTGAAATAAAGACCGGAATTGTCCTTCAACTGCAACAGCAATAGAAATACCACCGATTAAACTTATCAGCGTCATTTTTTCCCCGCTAACAGCCAAGGTCACCGGACGGGCAATAATCAATGTTTGATAGTGTGACAGATCAGCTGTTAAAAAATCAGGGCTTACAAAAGTTACAAAATTACAGTGTTATTAAACTATTTCATCAAACCACTACTTCTCAGCTTAATTTTGGTCAGCACTTTTTTTGTAAAGAGTGGGAAATCGCTTTTCATCATCCAATCATAATATCCCTGTTGTTCTTTCAACACCTTTTCAACAGGCACACCCTTATTTTTTCCAAAATTAAAAACCTCAACCCCCTTCTCATCATAAATAATAAAACCTGCGAAATCGACGTTCTTATTCTGTGTAGAAAATTTACTTAAAAATTCAATATTATTCTCTAACTTATCCCCATAACGATCCAGTTGGGCCTTCAATACCTCATATGTAGCCATGGTATCTGCTGCTGCCGTATGGGCATCTTCCAGACATTTATCACAATAAAAATGATATGCTGCCGATAGGGTTCGTTGTTCCATCTTATGAAAAATGGTCTGTACATCGACAAACTTTCGTTTGCTCATGTCAAAATCTACATCAGCCCGCAAAAATTCTTCTGCCAATAAGGGAATATCAAAACGATTGGAATTATAACCTCCCAGATCACAGCCTTCAATATAACGGGCCAACTCTTTCGCTATATTTTTAAAAACAGGACAGTCTTTCACATCCTCGTCATAAATACCGTGTACTTTAGAAGCTTCTTCCGGAATATGCATTTCCGGATTCACACGTATTGTTTTTTGTTCTTCTTTACCGTTGGGATACACTTTCAGCACAGATATCTCCACAATACGATCTTTGGCAATATTAATCCCCGTTGTCTCCAAATCAAAAAAAACAATCGGATTCGCTAAATTCAAATTCATAGTTTCAAAATTTTGTTCTGATTATTACATTACAACCGCTCCTGTCCGCCACAAACAACAAATAAAAGGTTTCTAAGCTATAACTATAAAAGTCGTTTGATTAAACCTGAACAGCCAACCAAACGACCTTTTATTTTCATGCTACATTGAAAACCAGTCTACACCATCATCGGCATCAACAACATCAACAAATCCTCCTCCTTATCTTCACTTTCAAAAGGCAGGAACAAGCCAGGCCGTGTGGGATCAGACAATTCCAACACCACATTCTCAGAAGCAATATTAGCCAATATCTCCAATACAAACGGAGACTTAAACCCGATGGCAATGCTCTCACCCTCATATTGACAGGTCAAGGTTTCATGTCCTGACATAGAATAATCCATATCCTGAGCAGATATCACAATCCTCCCCTCAGTAACATCAAATTTCACCAGGTTACTAGCCTGATTGGCCATCACAGAAACACGGCGTAAAGAATTGTACAATTCTTTTTTCTCTATGATGATTTTCTTCGGATTATTTTGAGGAATAACAGAATTGTAATTCGGGAAACGTCCCTCCACTAAGGTTGAGGTCATCTTATAATCACCAAATACAAAACAAGCCATCTTATTATTAAAAGAAATTTTCAGTTCCGAATCATCTTTCGGCAAAACATTCTTCAGCATCAAGGCTGGCTTTTTAGGTAAAATCAATGAGAATTGACCATTTTCACTCTGGCATCAAAACGTTTGTAACGTACCAATTTATGCGCATCAGAAGCAACAAAAGTGAAATTCTCCTCATTCATTTCGATCAGAATACAATTCATGACCGGACGCAAATCATCATTGGCAGTTGCAAAAATAGTCTTGACAATACCTTCCAGCATCAATCCACAAGTTGAAGTCAAATCCGTACTACTGTCATTCAACCCACCCTGCATAGGATAGTCGTCTGCACTTTCTCCGGGCACAGAAAACTCACCTTTTTCTGAGATAATTTTCACCTCATTAGTTGCAGTATTGATCTCAAAAGTCAACGGCTGTTCCGGAAATTCCTTCAAGATATCCAGCAAGATCTTTGCAGGAATCGTAATTTTACCTTCCTCTTCCAGGCTCTCTAACTCGATTTTAGCTTCCATGGTGGTCTCCTTGTCGGATGCAGTAGCATACAACACTCCTTCAGTGGCTAACCAAAAAA